>NZ_CAUVXL010000274.1:21033-22332 GCF_963555915.1 Protofrankia sp. Cas4 | reverse complement strand
GACCCAGACTGCGTGACCGACGCCTTATGGGCTACATGCTGAATCCTGCATTCCGACCGGATGATCGCTCCAGCCCAGGTCGGGGAGGGCCGCATGCGGGAGAAACCCGGTGAAGTGATCGGCGGTGGCGGTCAGCGTCCGGTGGAGATCGTCGGGGTTGTGCTGCCACCAGTCGTTGAGATCCTTCACCCCGACGGGCGGCATGACGGTCAACACGAGGTGACCCTGGTGGGGACATGAGCTTCTGGGTCAGCGCCGCCGAGGATCTCCTCGCGGTGCTGTTCTGGACCGCGGCCCGCACCGGACTGGGCATGGACAGCGTCGTTGGCTGGATCCAGGCCATGGACAAAGACACCGTCACCCGGCTGCTGGCGGCGTTCGCCGCCCAGGTTCCGGGACCCGGCGCTGCGCACCCTCGCGACCGACACACCCGCCGACCTGGATGCCGACACCGACCGCGACACGGACGTCAACGCTGACCATCCACGGTCCGGGTGGTGGCCGCGACTGTCGGCCCTGGGGACACTCGCACCGTCCCGATGGTCACGGCGGGCACGGTGATGACCCGGCCGGTTCCCGGCCACGACGACCCGCCTGCGGACACCCGCGGCGGATGGGTGCCGGCGCGTGACCGCGGCGGGCCGGCGGTGCTGGAGACCACCGACGGCGGCTGGCAGCTCGGCGCCGCCCCGGACACCGGCTGGTGCGTGGCCGTCCACCAGCCCGGACCGCTGAACATGGGCACCCTGTTCGACACCCCGACCGCGATGGTGGTCACCGTGTCCAGCCCGGACCTGGAAGCCCGCCTCGGCTGGATCCTGCCCGACACCGTCCACACCGCGATCCAGTCCGGTCACGCCGTCCTGCCCGCACCGGCGGACTCCACCACCGGACCAACCGGCCGCCGGGTACCGGAACCGCTGGAACTACTGGAATCGGACGACAGCCGGCGGCCCGCCCCGTCCCATCGGGTACACATTCCTGGCCGTCCGGTCGACACCTACCGGCGGGCGCTGGCCGGCTCCCGGGTGCTGCAGCCCTGGGTGCTGGACAGCCTGGAAAACCCCGCCGACCACTACCGGATCGTCAGCCCCGCTCACGCGGTCACCGCCACGCTGCTCCCCGGACGCTGGCCTGGACGGTGACCACCCGGGGTGTCCGCTGCCGTACCGGACGACCATCAGCTACCTCACCGACGACGGCGACCTGCGCACCGGGGAAACGATCCGCGCCGTCCCCACCGCCGACGGCCACCCCTACGACGTCCGGTTCCCCGACACACCACACACGCTCGTCGCA
>NZ_CAUVXL010000274.1:0-20826 GCF_963555915.1 Protofrankia sp. Cas4 | reverse complement strand
GGACGAGCTGCTGCACGCCCGGCTCACCGACGGCGACAGTCCGGTCCAGTCCGGTGAACGCCTCGCCACCGGTGGACAGTGCATCACCGTCCACCCCGGCCCGGACGGCACGCTGTCCACCCGGCCGGTCGCTCTCCCGTCCACATCAGCGTCTGGGTGTGGGTGTGGGTGTGGCCACGCTCGCCGACCTTCGCCAGCTGACCCCACCGGCTCCCCCGACCGCTCCACGCGCCGCTGAGCGCATCTCTCCGGAAAGCCGCTGACTATTGAGGCGTGGCGGGTGGCATGTTCTCAACAAGCGTGAACTCGCCGACCGCATGTACCCGCCAGCCCCCGACGTCCGCAATGTCGGGGAGTTCGGGACGTCGCTGCAGTGTCAAAATGACCGCGCCGGCGAGAGGCACCTGTGCCGTGGCCCGCACCGTCTCTCCCGGATCCAGCGTCAGCTTGACATAGGCCACATCCGGTGCAGGGTAGTCGGCGCGAGTCGCCAACCCTCGTCCCGCCAGCAACATGCGCACCTCGTCGAGCTCCCTCAGCCAAGTCTTGAGGGACTCCGGCGTGACCATGGCGTGGAGTACATCGTCGACGTCGCCCTCGTTCAGAAGGACGAGGAACGCCGCCGCGAGACGCACGATGTTGTCGTGCCCCTCGACTTCTGCCTGGCGCATCGCCTCCTTGGCATCACCTGGCACCAAGCCAGGTCCCCACGGGTGCTCGTACTGCAGGACGTCGAGCGTTGCTCGTGCCGTACGGACAACGAGTCCGCCTCGCTCCAACTCGAGGAGGTCACGGTCTCCGCTGACCAAGAAGGTGGCCGCCGTGTCCTCCGCGAGCGCGACAAGGTAGTCATCCTTGGGATCACGGCAAACCTTGGCACGCGTCTCCACCGGTGGATCTTCCACGTGTTCCGCTAACAGTGCCATGGCTTGGAGGAAGGATTCGGCGTCATCGATCGTCAACCACCGTCGAAACTTCGGCCGCCGCAGCACAGTGTCCAGCTCGGCAAGCAGCTGCGAGGACACCACGAGCGTCACGCGCCCGGCAACGGCCGCCTCGATCAGCTGCGTTGCTGCGCCACGCCCCGAGATCGCCGCCGACACGTACACGCCCGGATCGACAACCAGCCGTATGTACGTTCTGGAAGTTGGAGAGGTCATCGAGGGGAGAGGCTGGGCGTCCCGTTCTCCCCGACGCGAGCAGCATCCAGCTCCTCGTAGGCGACGGTCTCGGCTTCCTCGTCCGTCAACTCGCTATTGCGGCGAATACGGACAAAAACCCCGCTTAGGATCTGCGCGGCCAAGTCTCTACGCACCGAATCCTCGATCAACTCATCGCGACTACGGCCGAGCCTCCGAGCCGCCGCATCGAGGCATTCAAGGACCGTCGCGTCCAGCCTGACCTCGGCACTCACCTTGGACACCCGACTCACCTCCCCGCCAGAGCAAGCGGATCTTTCATGACCCAGACAAAACTCACGGCTAGCTGGCGAACCTGGGGGTCGGGGTGGACCTGGGTGGACTTGAACCACCGGCCTCTTCCTTATCAGGGAAGCGCTCTAACCGACTGAGCTACAGGTCCTTGCTGGGCTCCACAGTACCGGATGGCGTCCGGTACCTGACGTGGCGCCCGTCGTGAACGCCGACCTCGGCGTCACGTCCCTACGTGTCCCGCCCATCGTACGTACTGATCACCCGTATCTACTGATCACCGAGGACGACCTCGATACCACCGACCATCTCGGTACACAGGTTGTACAACAACGCACCCAGCGTCGCCAGCGCTGTCATCAGGATCACGTTGATCGCGCCGATGAGCAGTCCGAGTTCCATGGCCCGAGCAAACGACAGCCAGGTGCGGACCCCACCGTTGCCGCCATCGGTGAGGGTGTCCGCCGCGTGGACCACACTGTCGAACACGCCGATCGAGTTCAACACGAACCACAGCACCGCCACGGCGACCATCAGCACGACGAACACGCACAGGGAGAACGCGAACGTCAGCCGGGTCACCGACAGCGGATTGACCCGGGTGACGCGCAGCCGGGCCCGGCGTCCCTGTCCGGACGGGCGGACCACGGAGGGTCCGGTCGGAGCACCCACCATCGGCCCGGTCGTCGGGTCCTTCATGCTCCGTTCCCGAGCCGGTGCACGCGGCACGCCAGGCGCGGCTGAAACGCCAGGCGCGGACGATGTTCCAGGCACTGACGATGCAACGGGTGTGCCGGGCGCCGCGATCGTGCCGGTGGGCGGCGTCCAAGCGGTGCGCTCACCAGGCGCGGAACGTTCGTCGCCCGATCGCTTGGCAACGCTGTCCGCCGGCGGATTCGCCGCGACGGCTGCCTTCGCACGCTCCGACCCTCCCACACGGCTGCCGTTTTCGCCCGCCACGCCGCGCACGCCCGCGCCCGCGCCGCCGAGGGCGGCAGCAGCGCTCCCGGAGCCGCCACCCGTCGAACCGCCGACCGGCTTGGTGGGTCTGCGCAGGGACATCGTGTCCGGATCAGACCTGGGTGTCTCACTCGCCGACCCGATGCGCGATGATCTAGTGCTCGCAGACCCGGCCGCGCCTGCGCCTGCGGGTGACCGCGATGACGACGGCCCTGTCACACCGGTACCACCCACGACGGGCGCGGCGCTGGTCGTCGGCGCCACCGGAGTCGGAGCCGGAACCGGAGTCGGAGTCGGAACCACCGGAGTCGGAACCGGAGCCGCCTGGCCCTTCGCCGCCGCGGGTCGGGTGACCGGTCGCCCGGTCGCGGCGTTCGCACCCGGCACGACCGTCGAACGAATCGGAGCCGCCGGCACGAACGGTCGGGTCGGACTCTGCCGCTCGGTGCGAACCTCCGAATCCGCCGCGGGCTTGGGACTATCGGCACCGCCCCGACGATCGGCACCGCCCCGAGTCGTGCCCCGCCCGTCGGCCTGCCCGCCTGCCCGCCTGGTGGGCTGTGCCGGCGAGCTACCCGGTTGTGCCGCCGAGCTACCCGGTTGTGCCGGCGAGCTACCCGGTTGTGCCGCCGAGCCCGGAGTCACCCGCGGTGACACCTTCGTGCCGGGGGCGTCCCGTGGCATCCGCAGGTCCCGGACGACGGACGGGGCCTGCTGCGCCCGGGTGCCGTCATCCTGCGAGCCCGGCGCAGCGTCCGAAGCCGCCGACATCCGCCCGTCATCGTGGGCCTCCTTGCTCCGGCCAGAGGGCTGCTCCGACCGTGGCGAGGAAGATCCACGCAAGGCCGGCGACCGGGTGGTCCGGTCGTCATCGCTGCTGCTCACGGTCCATCTCCCGCCATGCCCGGCCCGACGCCGACCACTTAGGCTGAGTCTCCCCCGCCGGGACTGGTCGTCGAACCGTTGTCCGAGTTGTCGTCAGCATCAGCATTGCGCGCCACCCCGACAACCTGGACGCCGGCCTCCAGATCGATGAGCCGGACGCCCATGGTCTGCCGCTGGGCCCGCCGGACGTCACGTGCGACGGTGCGCAGCACGCCACCGTTGGACGTGATGGCGTACAGCTGATCGTCCTGGCCTACCACCAGGGCACCGACCAGTCCGCCGCGAGTGGAGACGATCTTCGCGGTCAGGACGCCCTTGCCACCGCGTCCCTGCACCGGATATTCGCCCAGGGACGTCCGCTTGGCGTAGCCCCCGCTGGTGGCGACCAACAGATTGGCTTCCGAGCTCGGCGGCACGACCTCCATCGCGAGCAGTTCGTCGTCGGAGTCGAAACGCATCCCGATGACACCCGAGGTGGCACGGCCCATCGGGCGGAGCTGCTCGTCGTCGGCGTGGAACCGGATCGACTGGGCTTGGCGGCTGACCAGCAGCAGATCGTCGCCCGCGGACACGAGCCGGGCCGCGATCAGCTCGTCGTCGTCACGCAGGTTGATGGCGACCAACCCACCGGACCGGTTCGAGTCGAACTCGGCCAGCGCGGTCTTCTTGCACAGCCCGCGCCGGGTCGCGAGGACCAGGTAGGGCGCCGCGTCATAGTCGTTGATCGCGATCACTTCGGCGATCCGCTCGTCCTGACCGAACGCGAGGATGTTCGCCACGTGCTGGCCCTTGGCCGTTCGGGCCTGTTCGGGCAGCTCGTGCGCCTTGGCCCGGTACACCCGTCCCTTGTTGGTGAAGAACAGCAGCCAGTGATGGGTGGTCGTGACGAAGAAGTGCTCGACGATGTCGTCCTCGCGCAGCGCAGCGCCCTGCACGCCCTTGCCGCCACGGCGCTGTGACCGGTAGAGGTCGGTCTTCGTGCGCTTGGCGTAACCACCGCGGGTGACGGTGACCACGACGTCCTCGCGGGCGATCAGATCCTCGACGGACATGTCGCCCTCGAACGGGACGAGCCGTGTCCGCCGCTCGTCACCGAACCGGTCGACGATCTCGGTGAGCTCCTCGCCGATGATCTCCCGTTGCCGGGTCGGCGAGGCAAGGATCGCCTCCAGTTCGGCGATCTTCGCGCGCAGCTCGGCCGCCTCATCGATGATCTTCTGGCGCTCAAGTGCGGCGAGCCGGCGCAGCTGCATGTCCAGGATGGCGACCGCCTGGATCTCCGACAGGGAGAACCGCTCCATCAACTGCCCGCGCGCGGCGTCCGCCGACTCGGCGTTGCGGATGAGGTTGATCACCTCGTCCAGATGGTCGAGCGCGATCAGCAGGCCCTCGAGGACGTGCAGGCGCTCGCGGGCCTTGCGCAACTGGTAGCGGGTCCGACGGACGATCACGTCGACCTGGTGGTCAACGTAGAAGCGCACCATCTGGTCCAGCCGCAGCGTGCGCGGCACCCCGTCGACGATCGCCAGCATGTTCACGCCGAACGTGTCCTGTAGCTGGGTGTGCTTGTACAGGTTGTTCAGGACGACCTTCGCGACCGCGTCCCGCTTGAGGTCAATGATCAACCGTTGGCCGGTACGCGCCGAGGTCTCATCCCGGATGTCGGAGATGCCACTGACCCGGTTGTCCCGGACGAGTTCGGCGATCTTCTCCGCGAGATTGTCGGGGTTGACCTGGTAGGGCAGCTCGGTGACGACAAGCTGGGTCCGGCCCTTGTTCTCCTCCACCTGCACGACGGCCCGCATGCGGATGCTGCCGCGCCCGGTGCGGTAGGCGTCTTCGATGCCCTGGCGGCCGACGATGAGACCGGAGGTGGGGAAGTCCGGCCCCTTGATCATCCCGAGCAGCGCTTCCAGCAGTTCTTCGTCGGTCGCGTCGGGGTTCGTCAGGAACCACTTCACCCCGGCAGCCACTTCGCGCAGGTTGTGCGGGGGGATGTTGGTCGCCATCCCGACCGCGATGCCACCGGCACCGTTGACCAGCAGGTTGGGAAACCGGCTGGGCAGGATTGTCGGCTCCTGCGAGCGGCCGTCGTAGTTGGCGGCGAAGTCGACCGTGTCCTGGTCGATGTCGCGCAGCATCTCCATGGCCAGCTGCGCGAGTCGTGACTCGGTGTAACGCATTGCGGCCGGCGGGTCATTGCCCGGTGAGCCGAAGTTCCCGTTACCGTCGACCAACGGATAGCGCAGCGACCACGGCTGGGCCAGCCGCACCAACGTGTCGTAGATCGCGGAGTCGCCGTGCGGGTGGTAGTTACCCATGACATCACCGACGACACGCGAACACTTGAAGTACCCGCGGTCCGGGCGGTAGCCACCGTCATACATCGCGTACAGGACGCGCCGGTGCACGGGCTTGAGGCCGTCGCGGACCTCCGGCAACGCCCGGCCGACGATGACCGACATCGCGTAGTCGAGGTACGACCGCTGCATCTCGACTTCGATACCGATGGGTTCAACCCGATCGCCTGGCGGCGGAGGCAGTACGTCGGTCACGCGGGTCCTTCCAGACAGGGGTGGTGAGGACGGTCAGCCGTGCGCGGTGCAGACTGTCCAGTATTTCCGATATATCCGATATGGGCTATTTTGATATGGGCTAAATGTCGAGGAAGCGGACGTCCTTGGCGTTGCGCTGGATGAACGAGCGCCGCGCGTCGACGTCCTCACCCATCAGGACGGAGAAGAGATCGTCCGCCACGGCTGCGTCGTCCAACGTCACCTGCAGCAGAATGCGGCGCTCCGGGTCCATGGTGGTGTCCCACAGCTCGGTCGCGTTCATCTCGCCGAGACCCTTGAAGCGCTGGATCGCGTCCTTGGGCAGCTTGCGCCCAGCCTCGACGCCGTGCGTGATCAGACCGTCGCGTTCGCGGTCAGAGTAGGCGTACTGCCAGTCCTCGCGACCCCATTTGATCTTGTAGAGCGGCGGCTGGGCGAGGAAGACATATCCGGCCTCAACCAGCGGACGCATGAACCGGAAGAGCAGCGTCAGCAGCAACGTCCGGATGTGCTGACCGTCGACGTCCGCGTCCGCCATCAGCACAATCTTGTGATAGCGCAGCTTGGTCGCGTCGAAGTCGTCGTGGATGCCGCAGCCGAGCGCCTGGATCAGCGCCTGGACCTCGGTGTTCTTCAGTACCCGGTCGATCCGGGCCTTCTCGACGTTCAGGATCTTGCCACGCAGCGGCAGGATCGCCTGGAACTTCGAATCGCGGCCACCCTTGGCCGAACCGCCCGCCGAATCCCCCTCGACGATGTAGACCTCACAACGCTCCGGATCGGTATACTGACAGTCAGCGAGCTTGCCCGGTAGGCCTGTCCCGCCGAGCAGACCCTTACGACGGGTCAGGTCGCGAGCGGCGCGAGCGGCGATCCTCGCCCGCTGAGCGTCCATCGCCTTACTGACGATCGCCCGCGCCTCGACCCGGTTGGCCTCAAGCCAGTCCTTCAGCGCCGCATAGCACATCTCCTGGACGAACCGCTTGGCTTCGCTGTTGCCGAGCTTGGTCTTGGTCTGTCCCTCGAACTGCGGCTGCGCCAGCTTCACCGAGATGATCGCGGTCAGGCCCTCGCGGATGTCGTCCCCGGCCAGGCGCTCGTCGGGGTTCTTGCCGTTGGCCTTCGGTGGCTTGAGCAGGTTCTGGTCCTTGGCGTAGGCGTTGACCGCGCTGGTCAGAGCCGCGCGGAAGCCTTCCTCGTGGGTGCCGCCCTCGTGGGTGTTGATGGTGTTGGCGAAGGTGTAGACCGACTCGTTGTAGCCGGCGTTCCACTGCATCGCGAGCTCGGCCTCGATGCCGGTGCCCTTGGAATCCAGCGAGATGACCGTCTTGTGAATCGGGTCCTTGCTGGCGTTGAGATGATCGACGAAGTCGACGAGCCCGCCCGTATAGCAGTAGGTGACCTCTTCAGGCTCCTCGGGACGCTCGTCGCGCAGGCTGATCGTCAGCCCCTTGTTCAGGAACGCCATCTCCTGCAGCCGGCGGGTGAGAGTCTCGTATTTGTAGTCGGTCGTCTCGAAGATCGTGTCATCCGCCCAGAAGGTGACGATCGTACCGGTCTTCCTCGTCGGCGCGCCCTTGGCCAGTGGTGCGGCCGGACGGGTGTTCGCATACGGCTGGAACCAGGTGAAGCCCTCGCGGCGGATCTCGACCTCCAGGCGGGTGGACAGCGCGTTCACCACGCTCACGCCAACCCCGTGCAGACCGCCGGACACCGCGTAGGACTTGCCGTCGAACTTCCCACCGGCGTGCAGGGTGGTCAGGACGACCTCGACCGCCGGACGCTTCTCGGTCGGATGCTCACCCACCGGGATGCCACGGCCATTGTCTGCGCACCGCACGCCACCGTCGGCGAGCAACGTGACATTGATCGTGTCGCAGTAGCCGGCGAGCGCCTCGTCCACAGCGTTGTCCACAACCTCGTACACAAGGTGATGGAGGCCGCGTTCCCCAGTAGAGCCGATGTACATACCCGGACGCTTGCGAACCGCGTCGAGACCCTCAAGAACCTTGATCGAACTTGCATCGTAGGTCACGCGGTATGTCCCCTCGTCCTCGACTGCGAACTACGCGAGAAGCGTCTCCTGATTCTACCTGGCCCTTCCACCAGGAAGACTGTGGGTGGCCCCTGGCATGCGCGCAGCGCCCCGCACGGCTTTCCGTCGAACCCCAGTACGCGGCTTCCCCTGGATGGCGCCTCCGGCGCGATCCAGGGGACCCCGACACCTACGGCGACACCAACGGCCACACCTACCGTCGGCCGCTCAGCCGTAGGTGTCGCGGGGACCGCGCCCGCCGGACGCATGCAGGGGGCCGTGCCGCCAACTGGGCGTGGTCGGACCTCGGACCACGATTCGGCGTACCACTTCCGGCCCAAGTTCCTTACTTAGAGTAACCAAAAGTTGTCGGGACAACAGCCGCAGCTGCGTTGCCCAGGCGGTTGACTCGGCGGCCAGCTCGAGCGCGCCGTCACGCAGCGAAACCGGATAGCAGTGCGAGGAGATGTCCGGACCGACCAGCGCGTCCCAGCGGGCGAGAACTGTCGCGTCGGTCGCGCGGACCTCCCAGCCGCGTTCGGCGAGCATCCGCGCTACCGCGGCGTTGAACGCGACCGGTTCGGCCCACTCCCGTCCCGGTGCGGCCATCCCGGGCATCCGTGGACGACGCCGCGGCTCCCGTCCTGACGGATCATCACCGTCGACCTGCCCGGCGCCGCGCCCGTCACGCGCTCCCGGCCCACGCCCGCGCCCGCGCCCGGACGCCCGGGCGCGGGCATCCTCCTTGGCCCGAGCGAGAACGAGGCGGGCGAGGTCTGCACCACGCACCGGGGCGGGACCGGCCGCCAGCTCGCCCGCGCCAGCATGCTCATCCGACGACATGGCGCACCTGCCCGTCCGCGACTTCGAAACGCACTCCGGCCAACGCGGCGGGAACGTCCGCGTCGACCGCTGCCGTCACCAAGACCTGCTCGGCCGGGGCGACCAGCTCCGCCAGCCGGGCCCGACGGTTCACGTCGAGCTCAGCGAACACATCGTCGAGCAATAGTACCGGTTCGCGCTGATCATCCCGCAATAGTTCGAATGATGCCAATTTGAGTGCAAGCGCGAGCGACCACGACTCGCCGTGGCTCGCATACCCCCGCGCCGGCCGACCGTTGATGGACAGCAACAGCTCGTCGCGATGTGGGCCGACCAGGGTCACCCCGCGCTCGAGCTCGCGCGGCCGGACCCGGGCGAGCTCGGTGAGCATCGCCGCCTCCAGCACAGCCCGGTCGGTGGAGACAGGCTCGCCCGGAACGGGACCGCCCGGGCCAGGACCGCCCACGGCCTGGTCGGACGTTCCGGCTGTGACGGTCGAGCGGTATTCGATGGCGGTCAGCGCCCTGTCCGTCCGCACGTCGTCTCGGGCACCGGAGACCGGGGCGGCCGGGGAGACGGCCGGGGCTCCGGCCACGGCCGAGTAGGCGGTTTCCACTCTGGGTTGCAACGCCTCGACCAGCGCGCCCCGCGCCGCTACCAGTTCAGACCCGTACCGGGCAAGTTGGGCATCCCAGACGTCCAGGGTGCGCAGATCGCTCGTCCGGCCGCCGCGGCGCGCGGCCGCGGCCGTCCGCAACAGCGTCGACCGCTGGCGCAACACCTTGTCGTAGTCGGCGAGCACACCGGCCAACCGCGGCGCCCGGGCGACCAGCAGATCGTCGAGGAACCGCCGGCGCTCGGCCGGATCGCCCCGGACCAACGCAAGATCCTCCGGGGCGAAGAGCACCATAACCAGCAATCCCAGGACGTCGCGGGGCCGGGCAAGCGGAGCCCGGTTGAGCCGGGCCCGGTTCGCCCGGCCCGGGATGATCTCAATCTCCACCAGTGCGGCCCGGTCGCCCCGCACGATCCGCGCGCGCAAGGCCGCGCTCGCCGCGCCCTCGCGAACGAGCGGCGCATCCGAGGCCACGCGGTGACTACTAAGGGTAGCCAGGTAGCCGACGGCTTCCAACAGGTTGGTCTTACCCTGCCCGTTGGAGCCGACGAACGTGGTCACCCCGGGCGCGAGCTGAAGATCCAACGCGGGATAGGACCTGAAGTCCACCAGCGACAGGTGCGTGAGATGCACGTCACCCGGACAGCCGGATCGGCATGAGCAGGTAGCGGTAGTCGGGGACCTCACCGTCGTCGGGTGCCTTGCCGGTGAGGATCGCGGGCTTTTTGGCGGCCTCATCCGCATCGTCAGCGCTCGCGAAACCGATGTACACCACGTCGGACTCCACCGCGTTCAGACCGTCGAGCAGGTACGTCGGGTTGAACGCGATGGACAGGTCCGGTCCGTCGTAGCCGATCGGCAACGTCTCCCGGGCCTGCGCCTCGCCGCCGGCGCCGGCCTCGAGGACCAGGTGCTCGGCGGAGAAGCTCAACTGGACCGGAGCGGTACGTGCGGCAACCAGCGCGACGCGTTTCACAGCTTCGGCGAACGGGGAGATCTCAATCTGCGCGGTCAGCGGTGAGCTGTCGGGCAACAACCGCTGATAGGGCGGGAAGGAACCGTCCACCAAGCGGGTCGTGGTCTGCCGGTCACCACCGGTAAACCCGGCGAGGGCCTCCCCGGACGGACCCGATCCGAGCGCGATCGCGACCTCCGCCCCGGAGCCCGACAACGCCTTGGCGGTATCGCTCAGAGTACGCGCCGGCACCATCGCAACACCCTCGACGTCAACCGCGGTGGGACGCCACTTCATCTTGCGAACGGCCAGCCGGTAACGGTCCGTAGCGGCCAAGATGAGCATCTCACCGTTGATCTCGAGGCGGACGCCGGTGAGCACCGGCAGCGTGTCGTCCTTGCCCGCGGCCACCGCGACCTGGGACACCGCCCCGGCAAACGCGGCTCCCTCAATGTGGCCGGTCGCCGCCGGCATCGGTGGCAATGTCGGGTAGTCATCAACCGACATGGTCGGAAGGGTGAACCGTGCGTTACCACAGGTGAGCACCACGCGCGCGCCGTCGGTCGCCAACTCGACCGGTGCCGAGGGAAGAGCTCGGGTGATCTCGGCGAGGAGCTTGCCGGACACCAACGCCCGGCCCTCTTCGGAGATCGTCGCCGTCACCCCGCACTGCGCTGCCACCTCGTAGTCGAAGGCCGAGACCTTCAGTGATGGACCGGTCGCATCCAGCATAAGCCCAGCAAGGACCTGAAGCTGTGAGGTCGCACGGGTCGGCAACGTGCGCGCCGTCCACGCCACGGCATCGGTGAAGTCGTCCCGTTCAACCCGGAACTTCATGATTCGCCCTTCTGGATGGTGCTGTTCGCCTGCGCTGAGGCGTTCCAGCATCGCAGGCGTCCGCACCGGGCGCGCTGCGGGGCTGGGGCAGGGCCGCGGCACGCCCGGAGCGGGGCTGGGGCACGCACCTCGCTCCCCAGCCCTGCTCCTTGATCCAAACTTCTGGTGTTGGGCGCTCATCGAAAACAGGGAGTGACCCGACCATGATCAGAATTTGGTTGTCCCCAGGCCCAACCAGCCTTGGATGTTTTCCTTGAAGAAGGATCTAGTTCGTCGTGACAGTAGGCGCGGTGGATACTGGGGATAACCGAGGCCATTGCCAGCTCACGAAGCTGATCCGACCGTGCGGATGCTGTGGGTACCGCTGTGTGAAGGCCCTGTGGATTTCCACCGGCGGTCCGGTTGTCCCCAGAGGCTCCCCCGCCGTACAGAGTCCATCCACTGTTTGTGCACAGTTTCTACACAGTCTGTCCCCGGCTACGCAGTGTTTCGAATCGATCTTCGACGCGGTTTGCGCCCACACGGGAAGGGCCGGAAACCGGCGCGCCGAAGCCAGGCCGCCGTTCCCGGATTCCACAGGGTTTTCCACAAGCTGTGCACAAGACTCCACCGGCACACCGAGGTCGACGTGACCGTATTTGGGTGGCTCCTACCCCGGATTCGTCCCGTTCATGCCTGTCATGCCTGTCGTGTCTGAGCCCGGATCCGGTTCGTCAGCTCGGTGACCTGGTTGTAGATCGCGCGGCGTTCGGCCATGAGCCCGCGGATCTTCCGGTCGGCGTGCATCACCGTGGTGTGGTCGCGTCCGCCGAAATGCTGGCCGATCTTCGGCAGCGACAGGTCGGTCAGTTCTCTGCACAGGTACATCGCGATCTGGCGGGCGGTGACCAGGACCCGGCTGCGGGATGTGCCGCACAGGTCTTCCATGGACACACCGAAGTACGTCGCGGTCGCGTTCATGATCCCAGCGGCCGTGATCTCGGGGTCGGCCGCATCCGGGATGAGGTCGCGTAGGACGATTTCGGCCAGGGTCCGGTCGACGTGCGACTTGTTCAGGCTTGCGAACGCCGCGACCCGAATCAACGCGCCCTCCAGCTCGCGGATGTTGCGCTCGATGTGCGTGGCGATGTACTCCAGCACGTCGCCGGGGACGGGCAGCCGCTCGGTCGCGGCCTTCTTCGACAGGATCGCGATCCTGGTCTCCAGATCCGGCGGGGTGACGTCGGTGATCAGACCCCACTCGAACCGGCTGCGCAGCCGGTCCTCCAACGCGGACAGCTGCTTGGGGGACCGGTCGGAGGAGATGACGATCTGCTTCTCGGTGTCGTGCAGGACGTTGAAGGTGTGGAAGAACTCCTCCTGCGTCCGTTCCTTGTTCTCCAGGAACTGGATGTCATCGACGAGCAGCACGTCGGCGTCGCGGTAGCGACGTTGGAACGCCTGCTGGCGGTCATCCCGGATGGAGTTGATGAAGTCGTTCGTGAACTCCTCCGAGCTCACGTACTTCACTCGTGACTCCGGGTACAGCTTCAGGGTGTAATGACCGATCGCGTGGAGCAGGTGCGTCTTACCGAGCCCCGAGTCGCCATAAATAAACAGAGGATTGTACGCCTTGGCCGGCGCCTCGGCGACGGCCACCGCCGCCGCGTGTGGGAACCGGTTGCTGTCGCCGATGACGAACGTCTCGAAGACGTACCGGGGGTTCAGCCGCGCCGGTTCGTATGACCGGGGTGCCGGGTCGCGGCCGAGCCCCGGGGTGATCCGGGCGGCAGGGACTGCGGTGGCCGTCGGCTCCGGCAGCGCGATCGGCCCGGTCATCGGCTCCGGGTCGGGCAGGTGCTCGACGGTGACCGCGACGCGGATTTCTCGTCCATAGGCTGTGGACAAAGCTGTGGACAGAAACGATCGGAGGCGTGAGTCGAGCAGGTCCTTGGTGAACTCGTTCGGCGCGGCGAGCAGCGCTGTGTCCTGGACGAGGCCGAGCGGACGGGTCAGTCGCAGCCAGGCCCGCTGCTGCGCCGACAGGGTGCCGTCCGCGACGCCGGCGACAGCCTGCCCCCACACGGCGGACAGGTCCGGTTCGCCGGCAGACACCCGGTCTGACATCCCGGCGAATGGGTCGGCGCTAAGGTCGGTCACGAGCGAGGCTCCTCCGGACGGTCGAACGGTCGAACGGTCGGGGCGGTCAGCTGTCGGCGTGCCCCACCGAGGGGATAGTTCTCCACATGGTCGTCCACAAGCTGTGTACGACCATGACACCCCACCCGGCATGGTGCCCCGCCGGCGCCCCGGTCGGCGGCGATCGCGACCCGTCCCGCTCGAGTGGCGTGAGACTTGATAGTCTCAGGCATCGAGTTGTGGCGACCGTGCGCTGTTCGGTGTGTTCCGGCGTGTCCCGCGTTACCACTGCCGTCCTCGTTTGTCCTTTGCCCGTCCGGCGTCCGGAGTCTTCTGTGAGCAAGCGCACCTTCCAGCCGAACAATCGCCGGCGTGCCAAGACGCACGGGTTCCGGCTTCGGATGCGGACCCGCGCCGGTCGCGCGGTGCTCTCGGCCCGTCGCCGTAAGGGTCGTAGCGAGTTGTCCGCCTGAGATTCATCGCGCCGCGATCTCTCCCGCGTCATGCTGCCCGTTCGGAACCGTGTCCGGACCAGGGCCGAGCATGCCCAGGTCGGTCGCGGTGGAGGCCGGATCCGCAGCGGTCCGCTTGTTGTCCACAGCCTGACTGTGGACAACAAGCCTGAAGGCAGCGACCTCGTGGACGACGCCGACGCAGCGACCGCCCTGCCTCCGCCACGCGTGGGGTTTGTCGTGAGCCGCAAGGTAGGCAATGCCGTCGTCCGCAACCGGGTCCGCCGGAGACTGCGTGAGCAGGTACGTGCCCGACTCGATCACGTTCCGGCTGGGACGTTGATGATCGTTCGTGCCTTACCGGACAGTGCCACCGCATCCTCAGATGAGCTGGGGCGCGCCCTCGACCGGGCGTTGCGTGAGAGATCATCCCGCGGCCGGTCCGGTAACGGGTCCAGGCTGGGCGACGGGATTGCCAAAACCCTCGACCGGCATCGTCGATGAGCATCGGTGACTGCTTTCTGCTTACAGTCGGTCTACTCGCAGTGTTCGACCTGACTGTGGCAAGCCACGTCGCCGCGAGGGCCGCGCCGAGGCTGTGTCGTGGCCCCGGCGGCATGGTGCGCAGTCCCCTCGCGTGGGTGCTGCGTACCATGATCGGACTCTATCGGGCCGCCTGGTCCGTGCGCAGCGCCGGCGTCTGCCGCTTCGAGCCGTCCTGTAGCGCGTATGGGCTTGAGGCGGTGCGCAGTTACGGCGGGGTCCGGGGCGGCCTGCTGGCTGCCCGCCGGCTGCTGCGCTGCCAGCCGTTGTCGGCCGGAGGTTATGACCCGGTTCCGACGCGTGACCCGGCCCCGACGCGTGACCCCAAGCACCCGCACAAGCCGACCGCGTCCCGCCGTGGCACGAGGGTCAGCCGTGGCACGAGGGTCTTGATGGCCAAAGGGCGCGCGACGATCGTCGGATCGCGCGCCCGGAGGCCGCAGTCCCTGGAGCACTAAGGAGACAGGCCAGTGTTGAATCCCCTCTACCATCTCGCGGCACACGCGATCGTCTTCTTCCACGGTGGCTTCGGGCTGATCTTCGGTCAGGGCAGCTTCTTCGCGTGGTCGTTTTCTGTCGTCCTGCTGGTGATCTGTGTCCGCATTCTGATCTTTCCCCTGTTCGTCAGGCAGGTGAAGTCGCAGCGGACGATGCAGCTGATGCAACCCAAGATCAAGGAGATCCGGGAGAAGCACGGGCACGACAAGCAGAAGATGAACGCCGAGATCATGGCGTTGCAGAAGGAGCACGGCAACCCGCTGCTGGGCTGTTTGCCGATCGTGCTGCAGATCCCGTTGTTCATCGCGCTGTTCCACGTCTTCAGCCACCTCCAACCCGTTGAGGGGAAGAACGGGCTGGAATGGGTGGCGCGAGTGGGGTTGACCGCTCACCAGGTGCAGCAGATCGCCGAGGCCAAACTGCTCGGCGTGTCGCTGTCGACGTCCTTCACCTCGTCGTCGAGCTTCCTGGAGTTCGTCCGCGCAGACGGGACGAACGTCAAGATTTTTGCCGTCGTCCTGATCCTGCTCATGGGCATGACCACGTTCCTGACCCAGAAGCAGATCATGGCGCGCACCGGGACAACGGACTCGCAGCAGGCCATGGTGCAGAAGGTGCTGCTCTACGGCTCGCCGATCATGCTGGCGGTGTTCGGTTTCCGCTTCCCGATCGCCGTCCTGCTCTACTGGCTCACCACCAACCTGTGGAGTATGGGCCAGCAGTTCTTCGTCATCAAGAGGATGCCGCCGGTGCTGGCACAGACCGCGACCGGACGCGTACCCGGGGCCCGGGTGGAGGCTGGTAGCGCTGCGAAGGGCAAGACCCTTGAGCCGCCGGCGCGTCCCGCACCCGGTGCCCGGCCGGTGCCCGGCGCTCGGCCCGCGGCGAAGGCCAAGAGCCGTTCCAAGCCCGCCGTGGATGCTCCGACCACGGAATCGTCCGCGACCGCCGTCAGTAAGGTCGTGAACAAGTCCACCGGCAAGGCTCCGCCCGGGACCCGTTCGCCTGGCAATCCCGGCAGTAAGGCGCGGCCGGCGACGGCGGCGGGAAACGGGTCCGGCGCTGCGTCCGGCAACGGGACTGGCGGCACCATGGCCGGCAACGGGACTGGCGGCAACACGGTTGGTAACTGGGCTGGCGACAACGTGGCTGGTAACGGGACTGGCGGTAGTGCGGCCGGCAAGGTCCAGCCGGCTCCGGCTCCAGTACCGGAAAACGGCGCAGTCCAGGACAACAGGACGGCATCCGAAGGCGAGCCCAAGACCCGTGCGGCAGGTACACCCGGGGTGCCGGCTGGAGCGCGACGCCCATCCGGAGGCTCCCGTCCCGCCAAGCGGCGCGGGAAAGGCGGGCGGCCCGGGGGGCGGCGGTGATCGGTTTCCATAGCCGTCACAGTCGTGCCCGTCGCAGGCGTGCCCGCCAGATCCCCGACAGCAGATGTCCATCCTCGAAGGAGCTGTTCTGATGACCGGTTCGGCACCTGACCTGGCCGCCGACATCGCCGCGGTTGCCGAGGTCGGCGGCCCGTCCATGGCCGCTGACACGCCGACGAACGGCCGGCGGCGCATCGCCGATCTGGAACAGGAAGGCGAGATCGCAGCGGACTATCTGGAGGCTCTGCTCGACATCGTCGACATGGACGGCGACCTCGACCTCGATGTGGAGGGAGAGCGAGCCGTCGTGGCCGTCGTCGGGGACGGCCTGGACCTGCTCGTGGGTACCCGAGGGGAGACGCTGGAGGCGTTGCAGGAGCTCACCCGGCTCGCGGTCCTTCAGAAGACCGGCGTTCGCAGCCGGCTGATGTTGGACGTCGGTGGTCACCGTGCCCGGCGGCGTGCCGAGCTGCGGGAGCTTGCCGCGGCAGTCGCCGCGCGGGTGAAGACCGGTGGCCGGCCGGAGAAGTTGAAGCCGATGACGCCGTTCGAACGCAAGGTCGTCCACGACCTCATAGCGACGATCGACGGTGTGGTCAGTGAGTCCGAAGGGGAGGACCCCCAGCGCCGGGTGGTCATTCTCCCTGCGGACTGACCTCGTTCCTGCTTGCCTGACTGTCTGCCGTGATCCACAGAACACGGCAGACAGGGGGTGTATTGCGTTCGTGCTACGCCAGGTCCGGTCGGGCTGACACGGCGTACACCGATGCGGCGGACGACGCCACCGCCGGGGTCAACGGGCGGGTACCCGCGGTGTGACCGCGATACGGGCCAGCGCGGCCAGCGTCAGGTAGATGCAGGTGCCGTCAAGGTTGAACGAGTACCCGGGCGGTACGGTGAGCCCGACGATCTGGCGCGGTGCGCCGGCGTGTTCGAGCTTGCGCATGAGCTGCGGCAAGAACGACTCGGATGATGACATGCCAAGGACGATCAGTAGTTCGTCCTTGAGGTAGCGCAGGAGTTTCAGCATGTTTATCCCGCACGCCGCGGCGATGACGCCGAGTATGACGATCACAAAAAATGCCGATGTTCCGTAGCTGATCATGATCAGCTTTCCGAGGCTCTTCAGCGTATGTAGTCCGTACTTGCCGGTAGTGAAGGCGATTGCGCCGAAGGCGCCGACCACGCTGTTGGGCACAAGGTCGGTGAGGTAGTGATCCCAGCCCGAGGCGGCGTTCGCGTCCTGGTGGTGGAGGACGACCCGTTGATTGCTGAAGCACATCAAACCTACGTCGAGCGGATACCGGGTTTCGCTGTCGTAGGTGTGGTCGACTGCGGTGGCGAGGCGTTACGGCTCGTTGCACAGACCCCGGTCGACCTGGTGCTGCTCGACTTCTATCTACCGGACATGGGCGGTCTGGACGTCTGCCGCGCGCTGCGCGGGCACGGGGCGCCGGTCGATGTCATCGCTGTCACATCCGCCCGCGATCGTGCGGTGGTGCGGGCAGCCGTTGCCTACGGCGTGGTCCAGTATCTACTCAAGCCGTTCAGCTTCGCGATCTTCCGGGAGCGGCTCGAGCGCTACGCCGACTACCGGCGGCAGATCTCCGGGACGGGCGTACAGCCCGAACCTGGGGGTGTGGCCCAGCATGACGTCGACCGGGCGCTGGCCGCGCTGCGGGAGCCGACTCCCGCCGAGGCGCCGCAGGGCTTGTCCGCGGCAACACACGACGTGGTGATCGGCCAGCTTCGGGCCGCTGGTGGTCCCCTGTCCGCGGTGGACGTCGCTGACGGCGCCGGTATCTCCCGTGTCACGGCCAGGCGCTATCTTGAGCACCTCGTCGGCCAGCACTCGTCGGCCAGCACCTCGCCATCCGGACGCAACGCTACGGAACCACCGGCCGGCCCGAGTTCCGCTATCGCCGGGCAGGCCGGTGAAGCAGGTGGCCGCACTTCCCGCGCCAGCCGATCCGGCCTTCCACGGAGCGTCCTGATTCGGGTAGCGAGGATGCTGGTCGCATGTTGCCTGTGTCCGGCCCCCCGGCCATCGCCCGTGGAGTGTTCGGGGATGGTTTTGACCTTGCCTGTGTGTATGCGGATCTTCTTGCCACGGTTGGCGTTGACCGCGGGCTGATAGGTCCCCGTGAGACCGACCGGCTCTGGGACCGTCACCTGTTGAACAGCGCCGTGGTCGAGGAGACCGTCGGGCCCGCCGCGACCGTCGTGGACGTGGGGAGCGGAGCCGGGCTGCCCGGTATCCCGCTTGCGCTCGTCCGTCCGGACCTGAGAGTCACCCTCCTCGAACCGATGCAACGCCGGTGCGTGTTTCTGCACGAAGTAGTGGTGAGGCTCGGACTTGAGGGGCGAGTCACGGTCATCCGGGGACGCGCGCCCGACATTGCCACTACCGTGGAAGGCCACAAGTTTGATGTTGCCGTGGCAAGGGCTCTCGCGCCCTTGGAGCGGTTGGGCGCGATGCTCGTGCCGATGCTGGAACCGGGCGGTGTCATGCTTGCACTGCGCGGTGCGCGCGTTGTCGAGGAATTGTCGGTCGCGCGAGGTGAGCTGGATGCCCAGGGCTGGCGCGAGGTGGACGTCGTGAAGTGCGGGGTCGGGCGGCTTTCGGAGCCGACCACCGTGCTGCGCGCCGTGTACACCGCATCTGAGCCTGGGCGCCGGCAGGGAAGCGGGAAAACGCGTGAAGCACGGCGAGGACGGGAGGCGCAGCGTGCACGTGGACACTCACGTTCCACGTGAAACAGCGTCGGGGGCAGGTAACACCTCCATAGGCGCGGGACGGGCAGTGCGTCAGCCGTCGGCCCGACCAATGGACTCTCATGATCCATCCACCCCTATCGGAGCGGCGGCAGCGGCGGCAGTGGAAGCCTTGACCATGGAACGACGACGGCCGTTTCCCCGGCCTACCCGACGGCGCATCATTACGGTGGCGAACCAGAAGGGTGGTGTCGGGAAGACCACCACGACGGTGAATCTTGCCGCGGCCCTGGCCATGCACGGGTGCCGGGTCCTGTGTATCGACCTGGACCCGCAGGGCAACGCATCAACTGCGCTCGGGGTTGACCACCGGTCCGGTGTTCCATCTATTTACGAGGTTCTTCTCGGGGACCGACCGCTCGACGAGGTCGTGGTGAAGTCCTCCGAATCCGAGGGTCTCTACTGCGCTCCGGCCACCATCGACCTAGCCGGTGCCGAGATCGAGCTGGTTTCGGTCGTAGCGCGGGAAACCCGCCTGCGTCGGGCGATCGCCGGACTCAAGCGGGACGTCGACTACATCATCGTGGACTGTCCACCAAGTCTCGGGCTTCTCACGGTCAATGCGCTGGTGGCGGCCAAGGAGCTTCTGATCCCCATCCAGTGCGAGTACTACGCGCTTGAGGGCCTCGGGCAGCTCCTGCGCAACGTCGAACTCGTGCAGGCCCACCTCAACCCGGATCTGCACCTGTCCACGATCATCCTGACTATGTACGACTCACGGACGCGACTTGCGGACCAAGTCGTCCACGAAGTCAAGGAGCACTTCGGGCCCCGTGTGCTGGGCACGACCATCCCGCGTAATGTGCGGATCGCCGAGGCGCCGAGCTACGGCCGGTCGGTTCTGACCTATGACCCTGCTTCGCGGGGATCACTGTCCTACCTGGCCGCCGCGCGCGAGCTTGCCGAGCGAGGCTTCGAGCCGAATGGGGTGGGCCTGTGACAGCACGCAGGGGTGGACTGGGGCGAGGGTTGGGAGCGTTGATCCCAACAGCGATGGACAGCGCTGACATCGGGATCGACAACGGCTTCGGACTGAGATCCGGGCCGGTACCGGTTCATGGTGCGACCTTTCGCGAGATCCCCGTCGACTCGGTCACGCCGAATCCGCGCCAGCCGCGGACGCACTTCGACGAGGAGACGCTTGAGGAGCTGGCCGCGAGCCTGCGTGAAGTCGGCCTGCTCCAGCCCATAGTCGTCCGCGAAATCATGCCCGGGCGCTACGAGCTGGTCATGGGGGAACGGCGCTGGCGGGCGTCCCGGCTCGCGGGCTTCAGCCAGATCCCCGCGATCGTGCGGGACACCACCGACGACGCCATGCTCCGGGACGCGCTGCTGGAGAACCTCCACCGCCAGCAGCTCAACCCCCTTGAGGAGGCAGCCGCATACGAGCAGCTCCTGCGCGACTTCGGCGCCACCCACGAGGAACTCGCCGGGAAACTCGGCCGTTCGCGATCCCATGTCACCAACATGATTCGGCTGCTGGGTCTCCCACCGGCCGTGCAACGTCGGGTGGCGGCTGGCGTGCTGTCCGCCGGCCATGCTCGGGCACTGCTGTCGCTGGGGGATTCTGATTCGCAGGACCGCCTCGCGACCCGGATCGTCGCCGAGGGTCTGTCCGTACGGGCCGTCGAGGAAATCGTGGCCATGGGCGAGGAGGGGCCGCGTAAGACGGCTCCCCGTGGGCCCCGGGCCATCGCTCCCGCACTCGGCAAGTTTGCCGCCCGCCTGTCCGACCGGTTCGACACCCGGGTGAAGGTCGACATGGGGCGCAGCAAAGGAAAGATCACTGTGGAATTCGGAAGCATCGAAGACCTGGAGCGGATCGTCGCGGTGATGACGGCCTCGCCGTCGGAGTCGGAGTCGGAGTCGGAATCGGGATCGGGATCCGCGACGGAATGAGCGGCCCCGAGCTGGTCGGGTGATCTCGGCTCGACAGGCTCCGGATCTGACTGTCGTTTTGGATCTTCTGTCC
>NZ_CAUVXL010000273.1:0-4524 GCF_963555915.1 Protofrankia sp. Cas4 | reverse complement strand
GGCACACCCATCAGACGATTCGAACATATGTTCAGAATAAGCGTCTGGTCCGACATTTCCACCCCGTCGGGCGATCAGAATTCCCTCGGGTGCCAGCACCCAAAGCCCCGGGACGTCCCCCGGTCCGGGCGCACTGCGGACACGGTTCCGGTGCCCCACGACGTCCCTTGACATCAGCACTGGCTGCCGGGGTCGGAGGGTCCGGCCGTCGGCGGCGATGGTGAACTCGCAGTCCGCACGTCCGCACGTCCGCACGTCCGCACGTCCGGCGCCGTCGATGCTGGCACGGCTGGCACGGCTGGCACGGCTGGCACGGCTGGCACGGCTGGCACGGCTGGCACGGCTGGCACGGCTGGCACGGCTGGCACGGCTGGGACCGGGACGACCGCAGAACATCGTCACCGGCGCCCGCGGCCCGTGTCTGGTGGTGCGGGTCGCCGCTGTGAACATCCACGCCAGCGGCACCGGTCGGGAGCGGATTGACCAACTGGCTACCTGCAATCCCCGGGTCACCGGGGTCCGGGCCGGCGGCTCCTGCGTCGGGCTCCGCTGGGTCGTGCTCAGCGCAGCCGCATCAGCTGGTGCAGTTGCACACCGGGCCGGCCACTGCCGCGAAGACGTCATCAGCACGCTGCTCGGTGAGCACGCTGACAGGCTAAGAGGGCTACCCTCGCACCATGATCGCACCATGGGAGCCCGCAGCGCCGGGCGTGCTGCGGCTGCCCTCCGGCCGGATCGTTCGCGGTCGGGGACTGCGCGTGCCGCTTCCGGCTGGTCCCGTTCCCACCTTCGCGTTGCATCTGCTGGGCCAGGAGGCACCCCCCGTTGTCTGGGAAAGCCGGTGGCTTCGCTGGCCCGATTTCTGGTTGCCATCCGACCGCACGGCAACCGTCGACGCGCTGCGCGAGGCATGGATCCGCGCCGAAGCCGAGCGCGTCGAGGTCGCATGCGCCGGTGGATACGGACGAACCGGCACGGCACTGGCCTGCCTCGCAGTGCTGGACGGGGTACCGGCCCGTGAGGCGGTTGCCTACGTCCGGGAGCGATACTCCCCACGCGCCGTGGAGACACCCTGGCAACGCCGCTTCGTCTCCCGCTTCCAGTAGCTCTCGCCCCATCAGCCACAACGTAGAGTGCCCGGCAACAGGGATGCGGCGTCCCGGGGCTGGGGCGCGTGCCTCTGTCCTCGCACTTCGCGATGCACGCACCCCAGCCCCACTCCTTCATCCACACCCCCATTGCCGGGCGATCCGCGCCCAGCCGGCCTCCTGGCCTGTCCAGATCCCACCGTCACACGGCGATCGAGATGGTTCTCCCACAGGAGTTCGCCCGCAGCGCTACCCAGTGCTGCGAATTCCGGCTCGAGGGGCCCGTCGTCGGCGACTCCACCGCGGGCGTTTCACGTGGAACATTATGAACTCGCCCCCACCCGTCCCACCCTGACGACGTGGTACGCGCCACGTTGAGGACTTCTCGTGCCAGGAGATGCAGCAGGGGTCGGTTCGCCGACGCCGACACCCCGCGCTCCTGGGCGCTCTGGCCGCCGGAAACCTTCGTCGTACCCGGACAGCGGTCATCTTCAATGAATATCTACACCGGATGGCCTAACCTGGATGTGTGAGAGATGTCAGTGGTGACCTCGACGCTGGATGCCTGGCCGCGTGGAACATCGCGATATGAGCCGTCGCATTGCCAACATCACTCTCGACAACATTGACGACATGCCGCGGCGGTGCCGTCGATGCGTCTTCTGGGAGCTGGACCCGGTCGCACGCAGTCGGGCGGAGGAAGCCGGGGGCACTGAACTGGAGAAGGAAGCGTGGGTGTCCTCGGCCCTTCTCGAGTGGGGAAGCTGCGGAAAGATCATTTATGTGGACGGTGTCGCGGCCGGGTTCGCGATGTTCGCACCGCCGGCCTATGTACCGCGGTCGGTCGCCTTTCCGACGAGTCCCGTCAGTCCGGACGCCGTGCTCCTCATGACTGCAAAAATCTTGGATGAGTTCGCTGGCCAGGGCTTGGGGCGTGTTCTCATCCAGTCGGTCGCCAAGGACGTGGTCCGCCGTGGGTTTCGCGCCATTGAGGCTTTCGGGGATCTGCGTGGCGAAGGGACCCGGTGCGTTGTACCCGCCGAGTATCTGCTTGCCGTGGGCTTCAAGACGGTCCGGCCGCACCACCGTTGGCCCCGGCTGCGGCTTGAGGTCAAGAACGCCGTGAGCTGGCGGGAAGAGGTTGAGGTCGCGCTTGAGCGGCTGCTTGGGTCGATGGCACCGGAGGCGATGCTGCGCCAGGTCGGTAGCGCGGCTGGGACAGCGCCGACGGGCTGACCGTGTCTCGGTGCCAATTGCCCTGGGAGACGGCCAGCAGGGATACGGCTAGCAGGGATACGGCCAGCCCGTCGGCGGGGGTTTGCGGCAGAGTCGGTAGAAAGGGCCAGGCAGGGCCTCAGCGGGCCGTACGCGAGGCAAGCGTCGGCACCCGTAGCTGTCCTGTGGGTGGGTCGAGGTCCGGCGGCAGGAACAGCCGCTGTACCGCAGCGAGTATCCCCTCGGCGACGGTGGCCCGAAATTCCTGCGATTCGAGTGCGGCGGCATCGTGCGGGTTCGTGAGATAGCCCAGATCCGTACGGATGGCCGGCATCAGCGTTTGCCGAAGGAGCTCCCAGGTCTTGGCATGGGTCCGGCAGTTGACGAGGTCCGTGCGCGATACAAGTTCCTTCTGCACGAGCCCGGCCAGGCGTTCACCCACGGCGGACGATCCCCGGGCATTGCCAAAGTAGTAGGACGACACTCCCTGGGCACGCGGCGACTTGCCCGCGTCCAGATGCAACGACACGAGTAGGTCCGCGCCGATTTCGTTCGCCCGATGGGCACGTTCGGAGTCGTCCGGCGATTCGTGTGGACCGTGCAGCAGGTATGCCTCCAGGCCGGAGGCCAACAGTCGGGCCTCGAGTCGAGAGGCAAGATCGGCCATGAGGTCGCGCTCGCACAGCTGCCCGACGGTGACCCCCGGATCTCCCCCACCATGCCCGGGGTCGATCGCGACCACGACCCCGAGCAGGGACGGACCCTGCTGAAGCAGGCGTACCGACTCCCGCAGCACATCCGGACGGCCGCCGACGACGGTCCGTTCCAGCTTCTTCAGCTCCCGCAGGGTCAGCGGCCCGCAACGGCCATCCGGTTCCAAGCCCCGGTTGTGCTGGAAGTCCTTGAGTGCCGCCTCCGTCTGCGAGCTGAAGATCCCGTCCGCTCGTCCCACGTCGAACCCCATGTTCGACAGCCGCTCCTGGAGTGCTGCCACATCGTCTCCGATGAACGGATGGTTGATGCTGTGGTACAGCAGGCGGTCGCCGAGCTTGCGACGGGCCTCGTCGAGCGCGCGGAAGGTGTCCGGGCCGATAATGCCGTCCGCGGACAGGCCTCGGCTCTGCTGAAACGCACGGACGGCATCGTCCAGTGCCTCGTCGAACAGGCTCCCGTCCGCCGCAGGGTCGGACCCCGACAGGTCGGACACGCGCCGGTCGGACATGTACGGATATGACACGTGCGGGTCGGTAGGATGAGGTAGGTCTGTGCTGGCTGGAACCAACAGCGGCCCGGTGACCGGGACCTCCGGCAGTGCGGAGGAACCATGATTGCGTAGCCTCGGGCCTCCCGAACCCGGCGCGGATGCGTCTGGCTGACGTGGCGCGGCCGGCAGAAACGACAGGGAGATCAATGCGGCGCGTACCTCGATGACGGATGGATCACGGTCGCCGAGACGCAGAAGCCTTGCCCCGCGGTTACCACTCGAACCTACTGACGGACGGGTCACGGGGACACAGGCTAACCCCGGATAGCGGCTTCGCCGCGATCCGGGGACCCCGAGCTCGTGGGCGGGCCGCTGTGCGGGGGCCTACCGATCCGCTTCGCGAATCGGTAGGCGTATCACGGGTGTGGGTGGGGCT
The DNA here is from genome assembly GCF_963555915.1 of Protofrankia sp. Cas4. NCBI lineage: Bacteria > Bacillati > Actinomycetota > Actinomycetes > Frankiales > Frankiaceae > Protofrankia > Protofrankia sp. Cas4. Next base: position 581 of record NZ_CAUVXL010000273.1, on the reverse strand, counting down.
TCGCCGCGATCCGGGGACCCCGAGCTCGTGGGCGGGCCGCTGTGCGGGGGCCTACCGATCCGGCTTCCCCGTGCAACGCCTTCGGCGTGGCACGGGGACCCCTGCCTCGTGGGCGGGCCACCATCACCCGCCACACAGGCCGTACTCAGATGTATGCGGAAAGATCCCGCAGAAGGGCTGCTTTCGGCTTCGCGCCGACGATGCTCTTATCCACCTCGCCGTTCACGAAAACGGCCATAGTGGGTATTGACATGATCTGATACTGCCGAGCGACCTGCGGGTTCTCGTCGATGTTGAGCTTGACTACGCGCAGCTTGTCGCTGTGCTCGGCCGCGATCTCCTCGAGAACCGGGGCGATCATCTTGCACGGCCCGCACCACTCCGCCCAGAAGTCGACGAGGACGGGCACGCTACTTCCCAGGACCTCGTCGGCGAATGTGCTGTCGGTGACGGGCTTGGTAACCCCAGCCATGATGATCTCCTCCCTATCGTTGCTACGGGGACGGCGTCGTGTCAGAACGACTCCGCGGACACAGTGCCCTGACGAACCTGGTGGATTCGGATCCAGGGGAACTTAGAGC
>NZ_CAUVXL010000272.1:2269-27001 GCF_963555915.1 Protofrankia sp. Cas4 | reverse complement strand
GCTCCTTGATCCACCCCCCTATTGCCGGGCGCTCTTAGGGCATCCGGAATCCGTGACTGTCGCCGGCGCTCACTGCGTGACCGTCTCGGCGGGTGCCCGTGGTACCTGTTCGCCTTCGCCTTCGCGTGCGGCCAGCCAACGCTCCGCATCCAGCGCTGCTGCGCACCCGGTGCCCGCCGCCGTGACGGCCTGCCGGTAGATGTGGTCGACGACGTCACCGCAGGCGAAGACGCCTGAAAGGTTGGTAGTGGTCAAGGGATGGTCCACCACGATGTACCCGGCCTCGTCGAGCTTGAGCTGCCCACGAACAAGCTCCGACCGAGGCTCGTGGCCGATGGCGACGAACAGGCCGGTCGCGGGGATATCGTCCGTCTCGCCAGTCACGGTGTCGCGCACTGTGACGCCGGTGACCGTGTCGTCGCCGAGGATGGCCTCGACCACGGCGTTCCACCGAAAACGGATCTTCGGGTTGGCTAGCGCGCGTTCCTGCATGATCGCACTTGCCCGCAGTCGGTCTCGCCGGTGGATGATCGTCACGGACCGGCCGAAACGGGTCAGGAACGTTGCCTCTTCCAAGGCCGAGTCACCGCCACCGACGACGATGATGTCCTGGTCCCTGAAGAAGAACCCATCACAGGTCGCGCATGCCGACACGCCGTGGCCGAGGAGGCGGGCCTCGTCCGCGAGGCCCAGCATGCGGTAGGAGGAGCCGGTGGCGATGATCACAGTGCGGGCGAGGTATGTCTTGTCCGAGACGGTGATGATTTTCGGGTCGGCCCGCAGATCGACCTCGGTGACGTCGTCGGCAATGAGTTCCGCGCCGAACCGTTCGGCCTGGCGCCGGATGCCCTCCATGAGTTCGGGGCCCTGGATGCCCTCGGGAAAGCCCGGGAAGTTCTCCACCTCCGTCGTGGTCATCAGCGCGCCTCCGGCTGAGACGGCACCCTCGAAGACCAGCGGGCGCAGGTTCGCGCGCGCCGTGTATATCGCCGCGGTATAGCCGGCCGGGCCGGATCCGATGATCACGACGTCGCGCACATCCGGATCGTTCGATCCGAGCCCGCTGCTCTGCGCGGTCACATCTCCACCTGTCCTTTCGGGTCGCCGGCCGTTGCCGGTGAGGCCGTGCGCCTGCCACAACCGTCCCACTGCGCGCCCGATTCCCGGGGCACCGGTCACGGTCCGGCTAGATCTACTTGAGATCGCCGGCGGCGCGTACGAGCATCATCGCGCCGCCTTCGGCCGGGTTGGCCTGGGTGGGGCCGCCGGCGGCGCGTAAGAGCATCATCGCGCCGCCTTCGGCCGGGGAAAGGTCATTATCGGGAAGCGGTTGTGCTGTACCACAGGGCCGCCGTCATGTTGGTGACGTTGCACCGCTCGTCGAGCACGGCCACCTGCAGTTGGTCGGTGTCATTCGGGCTGGACAGGACGACCAGCACGGCCGGCTGCCCGTTGAAGGTCACCAGATCGAGTGCGGCGATGGTCCCGCCCGTCTGCGCGGCCAGGGTGACGTAGCACAAGCGCAGGTCCGGTTGGGTCATCTCGGTGATGACAGACGCGACCGCGGCGGATGGATCGGTCGTGGCAGCGCCGTCTTCGTGCAGTGACACCCGGAGCGTTCCCGGTATCCGTCCGGTCACCAGATCGAGTGCGTGCTGGGGAATCTCGGCCATGGTCACCGGGCGCCCGGTATGCGCGAGGATGGCTGAGGCCGTGTCGGCGACCGCACCGGGTGCAATCTCGCCAGCGGAGCTGTCTCCCGCGGTAGAACGCGGCGCCCGCGCCGTCAGCGGTGCGGCCGCCCGCGCCGGCAGTGGTGCCGCCAGCCGGCTGCTGGCCTCACTGGCGGTGCTCTGAGCGGGATGGTGGGCCAGCGTTACCACGAAGCTGACCATGCCCACCACGACGATCAGGCAGGCCGCCGCTGTGAACCACGCCGGGATCCCCGGGGGCCGGGTCGGAACCCGGGTTGGAATCCGCCCCGGTCGCCATGATCTCGACAGTGTCCGTTGGCCGGCGGCCGGGTTGCGGCCATCCCGGTGCTGCCCATCCCGGTGCTGGCCATTGCGGTGCTGACTATTGCGGTGCTGACCGTCCTGCTCCGAAATCAGGGCGGCGCGCAGCCTCTCGGCGACATCCTCGGGCATCGTCACCGACGCGAGCGCCGCGAGATCCCGACGCACCTGCCGCAGCGCGGTCACGGTTTCGCGGCACTGCGGGCAGGCCCCGACATGCAGGGCCACGCCGGATGGCGAATGGTCGCCCTCGGCATAGGCGTCGAGGCGCTCAACATCCGGATGTTGATCAGCTACCATCGCTGGTCACCTCCTCCGGCCGCGTCGGATGCATTGACGTGCCTGCTCTGACTGACGGAATCGAGCGCCGTAGGGTTCCCAGGACGCAGGTAGTCGAGCATTACAGCCAGCTTTGTGCGTCCTCGCGCGCACCGGCTTTTCACTGTGCCCACCGGCACGGCGAGCAGCGCGGCCGCATCCGCGACCGAATACCCCAGGACGTCGACCAGCACCACCGCCAGCCGTAGCGCTTCGGGCAGCCGGCTGAGTGCGGCGTCGACAGCGAGCCTGGTCTCACCCTCGGCCATGGCGTCGCGCGGTTCGGCCAGTTCGCCTTCGCCGTCTGTGGGCAGCCGAACCTGTGGTCGAGCCGCCCGGCGACGCAGCCGGTCCAGGCAGGCGTTGACCACGATGCGGTGCAGCCAGGTAGCCACCGACGCCTCACCCCGGAATGTCGCGGCACCGCGGTAGGCGCAGAGCATGGCCTCCTGGACGGTGTCAGCGGCGTCCTCGCGGTCGCGTAGCATGCCGACCGCCACCGTCCACATGCGGTTGCCGTGGGCCCGAACCAGCGCGGCGAACGCGTCCGGATCGCCGTCGAGATGCCGGCGGAGCAGGTCCCGGTCCTGTTCGGCCTGTTCTGGCGCAGGAGAGAGCGCAGTGTCGCCGACCGCACCTGCGGGCGCTTCACCCGCGGGCGCTTCAGACGTGGACGCTTCACCCGCGGACGGTTCGGACGTGGTCATCGGACGACGGCCCGGGGGCGGGGGACCGTGGCCCTACGAGTGGAAGGACACGTCGACGATCGAACCCTTGAAGCGCCCGTCTGAAGCCGTCGGCAGCTTGGTCAGCCACACGACCCAGTACTGGTGGGCGGCTGTCGCCGGGACCGACACGGTGGTGGCTGTGCCGGCTGGGGCAGCGGCCTCGGAGACGACAACCGGGTAGCCGTTTATGTCGTTGACCGCTGCATCACCGGCCCGTAGCTCAAACGAGGTTGGACCACCGCCAAATGTGATCGTCATGTCGCGGACGATGACGGGCTGGCCAAAGTCCAGCCGGAGACCTACCCCGCTCTTGGGCAGCCCGCCGAACTGCCTGCCGTCGGTGTTGTTATAGCCACTCGTCGTCCAGGACGTGGCTGGATTCCCATCGATCGCCTTCGGCGCATCGCTGTTGTTCTCGTCGCCGTCAGATCCCTGGGGGTCGAACGCCGCGACGGTGGGCTTGAGAACGACACCCACCGCCGTGGTCGCTGACGCGGTCGGTGTCGGCGCGGTCGTGATCTTCTTTTGCGGAGCGCGGTTCAGCATGGTCATCGCGACGACGACGAGGGTTACGGCGACCACAAGCGCGACCACGATCGCCAGGATGCGGCGTGGCGACCATGAGGTCCCCTTGGAGTACGGAGAGCCTTTGGCACCGCGTCGCCGGGATGCGGCGCGCTGCTGTGTCGGCAACCGTTCCAGCCCGCCGTTGGGATAGCCGCTGTTGGCGGGATAGCCGGAGCTGACCGGGTAGGCGTCTCCCGCACTGCCGCCGCGCGAGCCGCCACCCCTGGGGTAACCACCGTTCGGGTCGGGGTTCTGCCCGGCCGGACCCTGCCGTCCACCGTCCACCGGGTGCCCGGTGGCGGCGTACTCGGTGGACGGGGACCCTGAGGCCATGGCGCGGGTCATCGGCGGCTCGTCGTCGATGCGGACCCGCCCGAGGTCGAGGGTGCCCTCGGGCGGCGCGATCTCCTCGAGGGCCTCGGCGAGCTCCGCGGCGGATGCGATCGGCGGGCGGTGCGCCCGGTCGTCCCCGAGCGTGGCGAGGGTGAGCGCGTCGAGGTTTCGGGGTACGCCCGCCCGCACCTGGCGGGGTGAACACGCCCGTCCGTCGCTGGTCGGCGGCGCTGTGGGTAGCCCGCACTCGCGGTCCAGCGGCCACCGTCCGGTCAGCGCCGAATACAGCAGACCACCCATCGCCCGGACGTCGTCGGCGGCCAGGTTGGTGGAGTCGGCCCATGGTTCAACCTGGCTGTGCGCGCCTTTCTCCAGGGCGGCGACGACCGAGCCGGTACCGAGGTCGACCACCTTGACCATGCCGTGGTGCGAGATGATGACGTCGCTGGGCCGCAGGTCGCCGTGGTGGATGCCGCGCTCGTGGGCGGCGGCGAGCACCCGCGCGACGGCCAGCATCACGGTCGCGGCCTGGTCCGGCCGCAGCGGGCCCTCGGCGGACAACGCCTGCAGGGAGGTGCCCTCCACCCATTCACTCACCACGTAGGACACCGGACCGGCGCCGGTGGTGGTCGAGGTTGCGTCATAGGTCGATGCCGCGCCCGGGTGAACCAGCCGGCCGGAGGCGATGGCTGCGGACAACAGCATCTCGGCGGCGCGATCATGCGCCGCCGCCGCGGAGTCGTGCGCGTCCGGGCTGAAGCGCTGCACCACGCGGACGGCGACGGGGCGGGCGAGGATGCGGTCGTCGCCGCGCCACAGGGTGACCGGACCACGCGCGTACATGACTGACAGCAGTTGGTATCGGCCGTCCAGCATGGTCTTCACCGGAAGTGTGTCAGGCCCCGGCGGCGGCATCGGGCCCGTCTCATCCGCAGACGGAGAGTGGGACCCAGGTGCCGCCATGGTGTCGGCCCGGCGGGTTGCGCTGCTCGTCACATCTTCATTGACGTCAGCCAGCGGCGGTCGGTTGTGCCCGTCGACCACTGTGCCTCCGTCATCACCGACGCGCCCGGCTGTCGTAGCCGGATGCAGCTTGTTCAGTGTACGAGCCCCTGGCCTGCCGATCGGTGATTGCACCGGTTGCGATTGGAATCAGTGCGCAGATCGGGAACCGAACCGGCTACGTACAGTCGTGACAAGCGCCGCCATCTCCGCCAGTCGCATCCGGATAATAGTCGTAAGGTATATTATAGTGCCAACCGTGCAGGCGAGGAGCACGCTCACGCCGGAACCGACCCAGCCCGAACCAATGATCATACGCACTCCCGAGGCGACGGCTGCTGCCACCACCGCGCTCAGGCCGCCGGCGATGGTCACCTGAGTGAGCATGCGAGCGATCCGTCCGCCGTCGATGCCGCCGAGGCGAGCCTGCAACAGTGTTGACGAGGCTGCGACACCTACCAGGTAGGACGCGGCAAAGGCCAGTGCCAGCGCGACCGACCGCTGCCTGTCGGGCAGCAGTGAGCTCAGCGCGACCGCGCATATGATATTTGTAGCCACGACACCTATGTTGATCAGTGCGGGTGTGCGGCTGTCCTGGTGGGCGTAGAAGGCCCGCAGCTGCACCTGGAACAGCGAGAACGGCACCAGGGCGACGGCGAAGGCGGCAAGGGTGTCGCCGATCCGCAGGGCGCCGGCGTAGTTCACGGCGCCGTGGTCGAAGACCGTGACCGCGATCGGGCGACCCAGCGCCAGCAACGTGAGTGCTGCCGGCACGATCACGACGCCGGCCAGGCGCATCCCGGTCGAGAGATCCTGGCGGACGAGGTCGCGCCGGTTGTCGGCGGCGTGTGCGCTCATCCGCGGCAACAGCGCAGTGATCACCGATACGGCGATGATCGCGTAGGGTAGCTGGAAGATCTGATATCCGTACGTGTAGATGGTGTACGCCGTCGCGGAGCTGGACAGCCGCACGATGACCAGGTACCCGACCTGGCTGACCGCCACGTAGAGCAGCGTCCAGCCGGCCAGCCGCACCGCCTGGCGCAGCCCGGGGTGGGACAGGTCCAGCCGCGGCCGGTAGCGGAACCCGACCGCACGCAGCGACGGCAGCAGGGCGAATGTCATGACCACCACGCCGAGGGTCGTGCCGCCAGCCAGCACCGTGATCTGGGCATTGCTGATCCCGCCGACGGTGGGCGGCCTGGGGCCGGGCACGAAGATGAACGCCATGCAGGTGGCGATCACGATCAGGTTGTTGAGTACGGGCGCGAACATCGGTGCGGCGAACGACTGCCGCACATTGAGTATCGCCCCGATCGTGGCGCCCAGGCCATAGAAGATCACCTGTGGCAGGAACCAGCGCAGGAACGTGACGGCGAGGTCCCGCTCGGCGCCGCCGGCGGCCAGATAGGCGTTGATGATGAGCGGGGCGGCCACCATCGCGACCACCACCGCCCCACCGAGCGCCAGCACCACCAGGGTGAGCAGCGAGGATGCGAACGCCTCGCCCTGGTCGGGGTCGTCCTTGGCGGCCCGGACGAGTACCGGCACGATGACGCTGGACAGCACTCCGCCGAGCAGCAGGTCATAGAGGATGTTCGGGGTGGTGTTGGCGACGTTGTAGGCGTCCCCGGCCGCGCCCGTGCCGATGGCCGTCGCGATCGCCACCGTCCGCAGGAAACCCGATGCCCGGGACGCGACCGTGCCGATCGCCATCGTGCCGCTGGCTCGACCCAGGGTCATCGCCCCGCGGCCGGCGGACTTCGCCGGGCCGCCGGTCGCCGGGCCGCCGGTCGCCGGGCCGCCGGTCGCCGGGCCCCGTCCCGGCCGGACCTGGTGGGGCGCGCCCAGGTGTGTTTCCTGGCGCGGTGTGAGGTGCTGGGGCCGGGCTGGCGGCGCGGCTGGCGGCGCGGCTGGTGGCGCACCGAAGGGTCCCGACGTCTGGGTGGTCGGCCCGCTGGGATCGAAGTCGGATCGTCTGCGATGTCGGGCGGGCGGCTTCCTGGTCCCGTCTCCGGGTCCGGCCGTCACCGCCGTGCTCCCTGGCCCCTGGTGGTTCCCTGGCCCCTGGTGGTTCCCTGGCCCCTGGTGGTTCCCTGGCCCCTGGTGGTTCCCTGGCCTCCGGTTCCCTGGCCTCCGGTTCCCTGGCCTCCGGTTCCCTGGCCTCCGGTTCCCTGGCTCCCGGTTTCCCTGTGCTCGGCGACTTTTTCGTTCCTGACGCCTTCCGGGCACCCGGCCCTCTCCGTGTTTCTGACCGCGTTGGTGGCGCGGACGAGCCGCTCCAGGCCGTCTCTGCGGTACTCACCGGTCCGGCGTGCGTCTGCCCGGTGCTCCTCGGCTCGTGGGTCGCGCGAAGCTGGCTCCGCGACCGTCCGGCGTGCGCATTCCAGCGTGTCCGGACTATCCGGAAGATCATGAATATCCGCACCTTGCGGCGGGAGCGGGTCGGCGGGAGGTTGCCGGCGCAGGGCCCGCAGCCGACGGACCAGCCGAATCGCCACGGCGAATACGAGAACGGCCAGTGAACCGCCGGTTATCGCCACGGCGATGACCCCGAAGACCGTCGACTTCACCAGGATCCGCAGTGGCGGACCGGCCGACAGCGGTCGGCCGGCGGGAGTGAGTATCTGGATGTCCACGGGGAACGTACCGGCACCTTCGGCATCGACGTCGACCTCGATCTGCTCCTTCTGCAGGGCGGGTACTATAAGTACCACTCTTGTCGCTGATCGTAGTCGCGAGTGGTCTGTGGACGCCAGGGAGAGGACCACGTTGACAGTAAACGTGGTGTTGTTCTCGAGGGTGACCGGAACCTTGCCGTGTTTGCTTGTCAGCGACACGCTCCGGGACGCGACCACCCGGATGCCCTCCCGCAGGGCGCGTACCGCCCCGGCGACACCCGAGCTCAGGGTGTCCGCGCCGTCCGTGCCCGCGGCGCCCATCCGCCAGGCGACCGACTCGGTTGCGGTGAGGGTGTTCTCCATCGCGTCAATGCCGGCGGCCGTGCAGTTGCGCAGTCCCGGTGACCCCGAGCCCTGTGGACACAGTACGGACTTGAGGGCCTGTACCTGATTGCGCAGATCCTCTGCGGCGATCATCCGGGTGCCGGGCAGCTCTGCCGCCCGGGCCCAGTCGGGGTATCCGAGGGGACCGCGTTCGCCGCTCGCGGCAGCCGAACCCGCCGCGGTACCCGCCGCCGGTGTCCCGATCAGTGGCACCGGCCGGGAGAACGGGGTCGACAGGCTGCCCAACACCTCCTGCGCCCAGTCGGCCGGCGGGTCCCAGTAGCGGGGCAACGCCAGCGTCTGTGCCCGGGCGAGACCCGGACGCTCGGCTGTGATCATGGCGAGTTCGGCGATGAGATCGTGGAAGGACTCTGCCTGGGTCGAGCGATCGGGCGGTGTCGTGGTCCCGGTCGCGAGCCTGGCCAGTTCCGTGTCGGCGGCCAGTGCCCGGGTGACACCACCGGACGTCGCGATGGTGGTGCTCGCCGCGGGGGTGTAGCCCTTGTCCGGGTCCTTCGGCGGCAGCAGGCGTGCGTCCGTGATCACGGTGGTGACACCCATCCGGCGCAGCAGGTCGAGCGTGGTCTGGTCGACCAATCCGCCGGCGGGGTAGGCGATCGTCGTGTCCGGTGTGCGACCGATGGCGTTGGCGATGACGGTCTGGCCGGTCAGCAGCGCCACCAGGATGCTGTGGAACTCCTGCGCCCGGGTCAGCGCCACGACGTCGACGTCGCCGTAGGGTAGGGCGAAGATCGTGCCGCCCGCGTCCGCGAACGCCTTCAGCTTTGCCAGGAAGGTCGCGGCATCCCGGCTCGGGCGTCGGGGGCTCGGACCGGACGGTGTGGCCACCTCGTACGGGCCGTCAGCGATGATTTTCAGGGTCTGCACGAGGACCGGGTCAACCGCGAGGGTGACGGTCGGTGCCTGCTCGCCCTGGGCCGCAACGACGGCGTTCAGCAACCGGTCAAGGCGGCCACCCGGTGCGACGAGGTCGGTCAGACCATCGTCGGTGAGCCGACCGTCCGCGCGCAGCCGTGGCACGTCCGCGAGCGGCAGCACAACCGAGATCGGCGTGGGCGCGGTGACGTCGACGGGTGCCCAGACCAGGAAGGTGTATGTCGTACCGACAATTCTGCGCTGGCCGGCTACCGTTCCGGTCGCGGTGATCCGCACCGGGTACACCTTCAGCGCCGCAGGCAGGTTCAGGCCGGCCGGGTTGGTGCTTGCGGTGAATGCCGCCGGCAGCGCGCCCGGCACCAGCGGGCTCGCAATCGGTTGGGAGGCAACCGCCGTCGGGTAGCTCAGCGCGGCCGCCGCGCCCGTGTTGGCGCGTAGGTTCGCGAGGTCACCGCGGCTGGACATCGAACGGCCGAGGTCGACCCGTACCTCAAGGTTTGAGACCTGGACAGTCCCGGTGAGTTTCAGGCGGCCCGTCACCTTCAACGGCGACTGGGGCCTTCCGATCTGGGTGAACTCGTCGATGTCGATACGTACCGGTTGTTCGGAAGCGTTCGCGGGAGTGGTCGAGGCCACGAGTGACGATCTGTTCAGCCGTGGGCTCGAAAGGCCTGGCCGGGCTGGGGACAAACCTGTGGATACCCGGGTCGAAGCTGTGGATACTCCGGTGGATTCTGTGGACGCCGGGTCTGGCTGCGCGCGGACCGAGGTTGTTTCCAGCGTCAGCATGGCGAGTGACATCAGGATCAAAGTGATCATTCTGATGCTCCGGAACGTCAGAGAATCACCGCGGTGTGTCACGTGGTGTCCGTGAGAATGCCGGGCACCTGGCTCAGGAGCCTGCGTTCGTCGTCGTAGGCAAGTAGTTCGCGGACCTCCACCAGCGGGACCCAGGCGACTTCGCTGACCTCCACATCGGCGTCCGACAGCTCCCCGGCTGTCCGTAGCAGAAGATAGTGGTGAACGGTCTTGTGCACGCGTGCCCGTCCGGCCACGAACCAGAAGTCGATCGTGCCGAGCCGACCGAGTACCCGTCCGGTCACACCAGTCTCCTCCGCCACCTCCCGAACCGCTGCCTGTTCCGCGGTCTCGCCGCCTTCGACGTGCCCTTTCGGCAGCGACCACAACAGTCGGCCACGGCGGTCACGGCGCGCGATCAGCGCTGCGTTCGCCATTTCTGAAGGGTCATCCAGGACGAGCCCGCCCGCCGAAGTTTCCTCTACCCGCCGAAGTCGCCGACGAGGGGATGTCGAGGACGGGGACATGAGCTGATCGTACGAGTCGTCCGCGTCACACCCGCTGTGCACGGTCACTGTCGGACATAGGCTCCGCCATCGCGCTGACGCCGGTCCTGCCGTGGTGGATCGCCGGCGATTGCGCGTCGACGGGTGGCCGGCCGGTGGAGGGCAGGGGCGGCCGATACGCTGAAAGAGTGTCGGTGATCTGCCTGGACAACCCACGTGACTCCGCGGAACGGGCTGTCAGTGCCCTTCTCAAGGTACCGGCTCCCGCCGACGACCTGGGGCGGCTCTTTGCCGGTGCCGGCCACAGCCTGTACCTCGTCGGTGGTTCGGTCCGGGACGCACTGCTCGGCCGCCTGAACGTCGACGCCGCGGCCGATGGCCTGGGTGTGGCCGATCTCGACTTCGCCACCGATGCCCGTCCGGAGCGTGTCCTTGAGATCACCCGTGGCTGGGCGGACGCCACCTGGGAGGCCGGGATCGCGTTCGGAACCGTCGGTCTGATCCGCCACGGGGTGCGGTTCGAGGTGACCACCTACCGCACTGAAGCGTATGACCGGACATCGCGGAATCCGACAGTTGCCTACGGTGACACGCTGGAAGGCGATCTCGTCCGTCGCGACTTCACCGTGAACGCGATGGCGGTGTCCGTGCCCGGCCACGAGTTCATCGACCTGTTCGGCGGCATGGCGGACCTCGCCCGCAAGGTGCTGCGGACCCCGGGTTCCCCCGAGGCGTCCCTGGACGACGACCCGCTGCGCATTCTGCGGGCCGCCCGGTTCGAAGCGCAGCTCGGGCTGATCCCGGTCGGCGAGCTGGTCGCGGCGATGCGCTCCAGGACACCCCGACTGACGATCGTCTCGGTCGAACGCATCCGGGATGAGCTGCGCAAGCTCATGGTCGGCGCCGACCCGGTGGCCGGGTTGGAACGGTTGGTGGACATCGGGGTCGCGGACATCGTCCTGCCGGAGCTGCCCGCACTGCGGATGGAGATCGACGAGCACCACCAGCACAAGGACGTCTACACCCACACCCTGACCGTGTTGCGCCAGGCGATCGCGCTGGAGGACCCGCTGCCCGACGGTGGCCCGGACGAGGTGCTGCGCTGGGCCGCCCTGCTGCATGACATCGGCAAGCCACGGACCCGCCGGCACGCACCCGGCGGCGGAGTCTCCTTTCACCACCACGAGGTGGTCGGACGCGACATGACCCGCAAACGGCTGGCGGAGCTGCGGTTCCCCAAGGACGTCGCGGACGCGGTCACCCTGTTGGTGTTCCTGCATCTGCGGTTCCATGGCTACGGTCGCGGCGAGTGGACCGACGCGGCGGTCCGGCGGTACGTCCACGATGCCGGGCCGCAGCTGTCCCGGCTGCACAAACTCGTCCGTTCGGACTGCACGACGCGCAACCGGCGCAAGGCCGAGATGCTGGCCGCGACCTACGACACGCTTGAGGAGCGGATCGCCCGGCTGTCCGAGCGCGAGGAGATCGCCGCGATCCGCCCGGAACTCTCCGGGGACGACATCATGGAGCTGTTGGGCCTCTCGCCCGGGCGGCTGGTCGGCCAGGCGCGGGCGCACATGCTCGATTTCCGTTTCGAGGCGGGTCTGGTAGGACGGGAAGCGGCCGAGACCGAACTCCTGCGCTGGGCACGGGAGAACGACGTCCCGCTTCCCGGCGACCTGCCTGACCTGCCTGACCTGCCTGACCAGGCAACCTAGCTCGACCCGCCCGCAGGCCCACCACATCGGGCGGTCCCTTTCAGTGGGCCGCCCGATGTGGTGGGCCGGCTTTCGAATCGCACTCACACCCTGCGTTCCAGCCGTTCACACGCGGCGCGGTCACGATCGACTTCGTTCCTCTGCCGAGTGGTTCGGGATGCGAGCCGCCGGCGGCGTGGAAGAACGAACGTCGCGCCGTTTCCGGCTCCGCTCGGAGGACGGAGAAGGAGGCATGTGGTGTCCGCACGACATCGACATCTCGGACGGCGGGCGCGGTTCGGCATCGCCGGCGTACTCGGCGTCATTGCGATGGCAGCCGTGATTATTCCCGTGGTGCGATCCGGGCCATCCGCGAGGAGTTCCGCGCCGCTGGCCGCGGTGAACGTGGCGAAGAGCGACAGTCGGCCGAATTTCGTGTTCATCCTTGCCGACGACCTGGACGCGACCACCTCGCCGTACTGGGAGGCCATGCCGCACACGGCCGCCCTCATCCGGGACAGTGGGCTGACGTTCACCAACAGCTTCGCTCCGACGCCCATCTGCTGCCCGGCTCGCGGCACGATCCTGACCGGAAAGTACGGCCACAACACCGGCGTGCTCACCAACTCCGGTGACGTCGGTGGTTGGGCCACGTTCGCGGCGAACGGTAACGAGGAGAAGACCTTCGCCAAATACCTGCATGACGCCGGGTACCGCACCGGTCTCGCCGGAAAGTACATGAACGGAATCGAGAACGAGCCGGAGCACATTCCGCCGGGCTGGTCGGAATGGTATGGCAGCGTCAACAACAATTTCTACACCGGATACAACTACACGCTGAACGAGAACGGCACGATGGTGCAGTACGGCGGTCCGGACAATCCGGCCAACTACTCGACCGACGTAGTCGCCGCCAAGTCCACGGACTTCATCCGCCGGGCCGCCACTGACGGCACGCCGTTCTTCTGGTACGCGGCGTCCACCGCGCCGCACCTGCCCCTGCCACCGGCGCCTCGGGACGCCAACAACCCGTTTGCCAGCGCCACCGCTCCGCACAGCCCGAACTTCCTCGAGCCCGATGTCTCGGACAAGCCGTGGTGGCTCTCGTCCAGCGCGACCGAGCGGTCCGCTCTGGTGCTGGCCACCAACAACTGGGACTACCAGAACCGGATGGGGTCGCTGTACGCCCTCGACGACATGGTGGCGAACATTGTGACTACCTTGCGTGACACCGGAAAGCTGGACAACACCTATCTCGTCTTCACCTCGGACAACGGCTACAACCTCGGTTCGCACCGTCTCGTCCAGAAGATGGCCCCGTACGAGGAGTCGTTGCGGGTGCCGTTGGTTGTCGCCGGACCCGGCATCAAGGCAGGTACGGACAGTCACATGGTCGCGCAGATCGACCTGGCGCCGACCTTCCTGGAGCTGGCCGGGGTGAGCGTTCCAGCCGACGTCGACGGGCAGTCGCTCGCCGGCATGCTGCACGGCCAGCAACCGCCGTCGTGGCGCAGTGACCTGTTGGGGCAGTATGCGGGCCCCGGCGAGGACGGCCAGGACGGGATCGCCGCCGAGCAGGTGACCAACGCGACCGCTCACTATCTGGACCTGCCACCGTGGACAGGTCTGCGGACCGAGCGTTACCTCTACGTCCGCTGGTATGACGTCGACCGGGCGCCCAAGGTCCACCAGTACGAGCTTTACGACCTGGCGGCCGACCCGTACGAACTCACGAACCTGCTCGCCACCCCGGCGGGTATGGCACAGAACGCGGCTCTGGTCGCCCAGCTCGACGCGCGGCTGAACCAGCTAGCCACCTGCGCCGGAGCGTCCTGCCGGACCTGACCGGACCTGACCGGACCGACCGGACCGAACTGACCGGACTGACCGGAGGTGGCCGGACCGCGTCACCGACCCCGGACACAGCACCCCGAACACAGCACCCCGGACACAGCACCGCCCCGCGGAACTCAGGCCGCGGGGCGGTGTCGGTTGGGCGGGCATTGCCTGTGGAAAACTCACTTTTCTTGTGGACAATTTGCTTGCAAGCAGTTCATCTGCGCTATCCTGATCGCATGGCTACTCCAGAACCGGTCTGCTATGACCTCGAGGTCGTCGTTGACGACCACCTCGTCTCCGAGCTGGAGCGTCACGGCGTCCCGCGAGGCCGCCGCGCACGTCTCCACCTCGAGCTCGTCCCTGCCGTAACCGGGATGGACGCCGGCCCCGCCTCCGACGGGTCCGGTTGGCCGCCGCCATGGTTCGCCAGCTTCGACGGCGATCCGGACCTTGGCGAGCGGGCCAGTGAGATCGTCAATGCGACTGTGGGGTCACATTGATCGTTGATGCAGGGCCGATCGTGGCGGCTGCCAACCGCAAGGATCGCCATCATGCTGCGAGCCTGGATCTCCTCAGTCCGGAGAAGGGGCCGTTCATCGTTCCACCGCCGGTTGTCGCAGAGGTTTGTCACCTTCTCCAGAGGGACGCGGGCCCTCGTGTCGAAGCACAGTTCCTGCGGTCGTTTGTCACCGGTCATTTCGCTGTCGTCGAACTGAAAATTGCGGATCTTGATCGTATGGCGGATCTCGTTGATCGGTATGCGGACTTCCCTCTCGGTGGGGTGGACGCGTCGGTCATCGCGCTCGCTGAGCGGTTGGGCGTCACGGAGATCGCCACGCTGGACCGCCGTCACTTCGGCGTCGTCCGGCCGAAGCACGTTGAAGCCTTCACCCTCCTGCCGAACTGACCTGCCGAACTGACGTTCACGGTGACGTTGCGTCACATCCGAGGGTCGGGCGGTGCCAGCGGGGGCACGGCTCGGACGCATGACCGGCTGGGTCCGTAGGCTCATGCTGTGGCGCGGGCCGGAGATCTGCGACAACTGTTCGAGCTGACCGGATTCCGGCGGCTTTTCAGCTCCCGACTGACCTCGCAGACGGCGGACGGGGTCTTCCAGGCGAGTTTGGTCAGCTATGTGCTGTTCTCGCCGGAGCGGGCGACCTCCGCCGCGGCGCTGGCGACATCGCTGGCGATCGTGGTGCTGCCGTTCAGTGTCATCGGACCGTTCGCCGGGATCCTGCTCGACCGGGTGTCGCGGCAGCGGGTGCTGGTGGTCAGCGCGCTGGCCCGGGCCGTACTGCTCGCCATCCTCGTCGTGCTGATCGCCGCCGGCCATACCGGTGCCGACTTCTATGCGGCCGCATTGGCGGTGGTGAGCGTCAACCGGTTTGTGCTCGCCGCGCTGTCCGCGGGCCTGCCGGTGGTCGTCCCTGCGGGGCGGCTCGTCACGGCGAACGCCGTATCGACGACCGCCGGCACGCTTGCGACCCTCATCGGCGCCGGTATCGGCAGTGGTCTGCGGGGGCTGATCGGCGGGGACGACGCGGGTGTCGCCTTTGTGGCTGCGCTCTCCGGCGTCGTCTACCTGCTTGCCGCGGGGACCGCCGCCCGAGCGGGCCGGGGCGAGTTCGGCCCCGTGCACGCCACGCCCGGGCAGGGCGTTCTCGGCGAGGTCGGGCAGGTGGTCCTGGAACTGGCGGACGGAGCGGGTCACCTGTGGCGGCGGGCGCCGGCCCGGTACGCCCTGGCCGCCTTGACCGGTTCCCGGGCGTCATATGGTCTTACATCGGTTATGGCGATCCTGCTCTACCGTAACTACTTCACGGGCGCCGTCGGAGGTCTGGCGGGCCTTGCCCTGCTGGTGGGCGCCGGCGGGTTGGGAACGGTCACGGCCGCCTTCGTGACGCCGCGGGTGACCCGCCGGGTCAGCAAGCAGATGTGGATCATCTTCGTGCTGCTCGGCGCCGGGATCATCGAGATCTCCCTGTGTCTGCCGTTCAGCTCGGCGCTGTTGATCGTCGCGTCGGTGCCGATCGGGTTCGCCGCCCAGGCCAGCAAGATCTGTGTCGACACGATCGTGCAGGAACAGATCGACGACGCCTACCGGGGGCGCGCCTTCGCCCTCTACGATCTGCTGTTCAACGTCGCCTACGTGGCCGCTGCCGCGCTCGCGGCGATCACCCTGCCGGCCACCGGCAGGTCGGCGGTTATGGTGCTGGTCGCCGGAGCCGGGTACATCGTGTGCGCGCTGCTGTACCTGAGCAGGCGGACGTCCGACCCGTCTGACCCGTCTGATCTGGACGGCTTCGGGGGAGTGGAGGTCCGCCGGTTGCCGACAGCCGCAGCGCAGCCGAGCCCGATGACAACGGTTCCCACCAGGACTGCGACCTGACGCCTGACGCCTGACGCCTGATGCAGCTGACCGCGGTCAGACGGTGAGCGACGACGAGAGTGGCCCGGCCGCCCCCTCCGGGTGGCCGGACCACTCTCGTACATCCCGGGTCGCCTTGCGCGGGACGCCTCGCCCGGGCGCTCTTACTCGCCGCGGATGAACGCCTCCAGCTTGTCACGTGCGACGTTGTCGCGGTACTGCTCCGGCGGCGACTTCATGAAGTAGGAGGATGCGGCGACCAGCGGCCCCCCGACACCCCGGTCAAGAGCGATCTTGGCGCAGCGAACCGCGTCGATGACCACACCGGCACTGTTCGGCGAGTCCCACACCTCAAGTTTGTACTCCAGGTTCAGCGGCACATCGCCGAACGCGCGTCCTTCGAGGCGGACATAGGCCCACTTGCGGTCGTCGAGCCAGGAGACGTAGTCGGACGGGCCGATGTGGATGTTGTCCCGGCCCATGTCGTGGGAGAGTTGAGACGTCACTGCCTGTGTCTTGGAAATCTTCTTGGACTCCAGCCTGTCCCGCTCGAGCATGTTCTTGAAGTCCATGTTGCCGCCGACGTTGAGCTGCATCGTGCGGTCCAGGACAACGCCCCTGTCTTCGAACAGCTTTGCCAGGACGCGGTGGGTGATTGTCGCGCCCACCTGCGACTTGATGTCGTCCCCGATGATCGGCAAGCCGGCCGCGCGGAACTTCTCCGCCCATTGCGCGCGGCCCGCGATGAAGACCGGCAGGCAGTTGACGAACCCGACGCCCGCGTCGATCGCGGCCTGGGCATAGAACTTCGCCGCGTTCTCGGAGCCGACCGGCAGGTAGCAGACAAGGACGTCGACTCGGGACTCACGCAGCGTGGCCACCACGTCCACGGGTTCTTCGTCGGATTCAGCGATCGTCTCGCGGTAATAGCGACCAAGGCCGTCCAGAGTGTGGCCGCGGGCGACGGTGACGCCCAGTGGCGGCACATCGGCAATCTTGATGGTGTTGTTCTCGCTGGCGACGATCGCCTCGGACAGATCGCGTCCGACCTTCTTGGCGTCGACGTCGAACGCCGCGACGAACTCCAGGTCCCGAACGTGGTACTGGCCAAGCTGGGTGTGCATCAGGCCCGGTACCTGCGCCGACGGCTCAGCGTCGCGATAGTACTCGATCCCCTGGACGAGGGATGCGGCGCAGTTGCCCACACCGACAATAGCGACACGTACCGAACCCATGACGGTCTGCTCCCTTTGGCTGTGTGTGAAGCGGTATTGGTTGTGGACGCTGGTGGGTGGGGCGGGGATGCGGGCCCTGCGGTGCCGCCGAACTACCCGGTGGGCGGGACTGCGTCGCCGTTGTCCTCCCGGCCCGGTGGCGTCGGCACGCTGGCCGGAAGGTGCGCGATCATTGATCCTCCTGCGCACCTGGAGACCCGGTTGATTGTGGAGCTGCGGGCAGGTCTGGTGGCAGCCCCGCGGACACGGCGGTCGGCGGTGGTTGCGTCCGTCCGGTCTCGGCCCGTTCGGTTTCGATCAGTTCAGTGAGCCAGCGGACCTCGCGCTCGACGGACTCGAGGCCGTGGCGCTGCAGCTCGAGGGTGTAGGAGTCGAACCGCTCGCGGGTCCTGGTCAGGGCGGACCGGACCTTCTCACGCCGTTCCTCCAACCGGCCGCGTCGACCTTCGAGGATGCGCAGTCGGACAGCCGCGTCGGTCTTGCCGAAGAAGGCGAACCGGACGCCGAACATCTCGTCCTCCCAGGAGGACGGCCCGCCCTCACCGAGTAGGGTGACGAGGCGTTCCTTGCCCTCGGCCGTGAGGGTGTAGACAACGCGGCTGCGGCCGCCGAGGCGACCCGCGGCACTGGAGTCGTCGGCGGTGACGTAGCTCTCGGCCGCGAGCTTGCGCAGGCATGGATAGAGGGACCCGTAGCTGAAACGGTGGAAGGTACCCAGCACGGTGTTCAGCCGCTTCCGCAGCTCGTAGCCGTGCATCGGACTCTCCGAGAGCAGCGCGAGGACGGCCAACTCCAGCATTGCCGCTCCCTCCACCGTAATCGACCTGGCGGTTGTCTGATCCAGCGAGTGCCTGAACCGATGGTTGTGATCTGGCTATTTTGATCTCGTCATGGTGATCTCGTCATGGTGATCTAGCGGTCAGACATATCGCTTCGATACATCGAGGATGCCACTTCGGGGAATCCAAGGCAACAACGGATGTCTGGTGTGGAACGGCGAGATGGTTGGATCGTGTCTCGGCCGGCCGTGGCACACCGTGTTCGGAGGGTTCTCCGGCACTCGGGGCGCATCTGTCCGGACCGTCTGCCGGGTCCCCGCATCCGGCGTACCGTCTTTGCCATGCGCCCACGGTCGGTTATCGACTACGCGCTCGCCCGGCGAGCGACACTCGCTGACCTGCATGCGGGCAGGGTGTCGACGACAGACGTCTGTGACGCTCACCCATATCTGCTCCGGGCAGCCAGATATCATGGCGAGGCGACCACCCGGCGCTGTCCGGTCTGTCGTAACGAACCTTTGATCAACGTGACGTACACCTACGGTGACGAGCTTGGCGTGAGCTCCGGGCGGGTCCGCCCCACCAGGGATCTGCCGGCGCTGGAACAGCGCTTCAGCGAGCTGAACGTCTATGTCGTGGAGGTCTGCACCTCCTGTGGCTGGAACCATCTGACCACGTCTTTTGTGATCGGGACCGGCCAGCCACGAGTCAGGCGGGGGAGCCGTCGGCGCACGGCAGACTAAGAGCGCCCGCACGCCCTTTGGCCGGGCTGGCTGTGTGGGGCCTCCGGGCGTGCGGAAAGGGCACGATCGCACGCCCTTTGGCCGGCTGAGGCAGGCTGAGGCCGGTTTTGCCGGAGCCGGTGTGGGTGCGTCCAGGTGGGGCGGCGTAGCGTCTCCCGGCAGCCACCGACCATGCGGGGTCCGTACCCCCTGCCGCAACGGACGGGACTGTCAGTGAGGCCACCCTACGATCGGGACGTGCACCCGCGCGACGATGACAACGCACGTACGCACGTGCGCCGTTCGTCGGTCCGCCGGGACCATCCCCGTACCGCCGGTTCGGGCGCGCCCGATCGTGGTCCCGACGGCCGGGGTGGGGCGCGCGACAGCCGCTACGACACGACGGACCGCGCCGCGATGGAACGCATCGGCGTCCGCGAGCGCACCGGCGACTCCACCACCTACGTGCGCCGCCCTCGCCCGGATGACGTGCCCGCCGCGGCTGCGGGTGACGCCCTTGATCAGGTCGGCGACCCCCCGGCCCGGCGTGCGGGTCGCCGCGCGGCCGCGTCCACGGTCAGGAAGGGCCAGGGCAAGCACGGTCCGATGTTCTGGCGAAACCGTCCACGGTGGTTGCGCCGGCTGGTCCTGCTCGGGCTGTTGTCCAGCGTGCTGATGGTCGCAGCCCTGGTGGCGCTCGTCCTGGCCTTCACAAAGGTGCCGCTGCCGGCAACGGTGAACACCGCCGAACAGACGTCGGTCATCACCTACGCCGACGGCCGGACCGAAATCGCCAAGATCGGAACGGTCAACCGGACGAACGTCCCGCTCTCCCAGGTGTCGGTGGACGCCCAGCACGCGGTGCTGGCCGCCGAGAACAAGAACTTCTACAGCGAGCCCGGCATCTCCCCGAAGGGGATCGCCCGCGCGATCTGGGTGAACCTCAGTGGTGGCGAGATCGCCCAGGGCGGTTCCACCATCACCCAGCAGTACGCCAAGAACGCCTATCTGACCCAGGAACGGACCTTCTCCCGGAAGTTCAAAGAGATCGCCATGGCGATCAAGATCGATCAGCAGTACTCCAAGGATGATGTGCTGGAATTCTACCTGAACACGATCTACTTCGGCCGTGGATGCTACGGCATCGAGGCCGCGGCCAAGACCTACTTCGGCAAACCCGCCAAGGACCTCACGGCCGAGGAGGGCGCGGTCATCGGCGGGCTGATCCGCTCCCCGAACGCTCTCGACCCGCGGGCGACCCCGGCCGCCGCCGAGCGTCGCTGGCACGAAGTGATCGACACGATGGCCGCCAAGGGATGGTTGGACGCGGCCCGCGCCGGTCCCGACAAGAAGCCACCGGTGACCAAGGAATGGGACAAGTCCAACGGCCTGGCGGTGTCATCGCCACAGGCCGCCTATATTCGTGACCAGGTCAAGGCCGAGCTGATCGCCGCCGGTATCACCGAGCAGCAGATCAACCTCCAGGGTCTGCGCATTCAGACCAGCATTGATCAGGGTCGCCAGACGGCCGCCTACCTGGCCGTCACGAACGTGCTCCAGAAGCCGTCCACGGCCGTGCCCGATCTGCGAACCGGGCTGGTCGCGGTCGAACCGAGCACCGGGCGGGTCCTTGCCTGGTATGGCGGTTCGATCTACGGCAAGGGTGCGAACGGCCAGACCTTCTGGGAGGACAACGTCTCAGAGGCGAAGGTGCCGCCCGGGTCGACGTTCAAGCCGATCACGCTGGCGACCGCCCTGACGCACGGCGCGAGCCTGAACTCGACCTATGAGGCCCCGGACGTGCTGAAGATTCCCGGAAACTCCGCCGACGGCACTGGAACCTACGTCGTTCACAACGACGAGGAACACGGCAACTTCGGCTATCCCAACCTGGTCAAGGCAACCGCGGAGTCCATCAACACCGTGTTCGTGCCACTCGGTATCACCGCCGGGATCGACAACGTGATCTCCACCGCGCGCGCCCTCGGCGTGTCCAAGGACGTCGCGCTCACCGACGACGCCGGGGTTACGCTGGGCCGGGACGGCATCAGCGCAAAGAACATGGTCGCGGTCTACAGCACCTTCGCGAACGGGGGCAAGGCGACCACCCCACACCTCGTCGACCGGGTCGTCGACGGCAAGGGAAAGGTCATCTACGAGGGTCCGACGGGATCGACGACCGCACTGTCGGCGAGTGTGACCGCGGATGTGACCTACGCTCTGCAGTCGGTCATCAAGGACGGCACCGGCAAGGCCGCGCAGTTGGCCGACGGCCGTCCGGTGGCTGGCAAGACCGGTACCACCGACAAGTTCCGGACCGCATGGTTCTGCGGTTATGTGCCGCAGGTGGCGGCCTGCGTGAACATGTTCCGCGGGGACGGCGGGGTGAGCAAGGAGACCGCGCTGACCGGAATCCCCGGGGCCATGAGCGGTGTCTACGGCGGCGGTTATCCCGCCAAGGTCTGGAAGGCCTTCATGGACGGCGCCCTGACCGGCGTGGCGCCGCAGCCCTTTGTCGCGCCGAAGTACGTCGGGACGGTCACGAACGCGTCACCGTCGCCGACCCCCGGGCCGAGCGTCCCGCCGCTGCCCGCGCCGGTGCCGTCAGTGGTGCTGCCGTTCCCCACGCAGTCGCGACCGACTCCGGAAAGCTCGCCCACCGCTGGCGCAACCACCCCACCCGGCCCGGTGCAACCGACAGTGACACCGAAGGCCAGACCATCGCCCACCAGCGGTACCGGTAACATTCTTCCGTTCCAGGCCGGGTCTGTGCAGTGAGCTCATGACGTCTGGCGGCAACCACTGAGCGCGAGACGCGCCCCGCATGGAAGCCATGCTGTTTCGGTGCCCCATGCTGGTCGGGTGAGAATGCCCCATGGTTGATGGCTGCCGGGAGACACATCCTGGGACGGATCCGGACGTGTCGCGTCCCACGGCGCCCGCCCGACGGGTGAGTCCGTCGGGCGAGGACCCCGTGGTTGCCGGTGCGAGCATGCTCATCGGTGGTCCGCCCGGGGCCCACGCCCGCATCGGTGTCAACCGGAGCTGGTGGACGCCACTGCGGGTCCTGATGGCCTTCACCGTCCTGATCTGCCTGCTGGCCTACGCCCAGAAGGCACCGTGCCGCGACACCCGCAACTGGTCGCACGAGTACCAGTACACGCGCATGTGCTACTCCGACGTGGTCGCCCTGTACGGCCAGGAGGGCCTGGCCAACGGCAAGCGGCCCTTCCTCGACTACCCCACCGAATACCCGCCGCTGATCGGCGCGGCCATGCAGTTCGCGTCATCCGTCGCCGGATTCGCCTCGCCGTCGCAGCCGGTGTACCGCGACGACGGTGGCCGCCAGGTTGTGGCCAGCTACACGATCGATCATCGAACAGCCACCTTCTATGACGTCACAGCTCTGTTGTTCCTGGTGGCGGCCTGCGTCGCGGTGTTCGCCACGGCCCTGACCGCGGGCAGGGCCAGAGCCTTCGACGCCGCACTGGTCGCGCTCGCGCCCGTTCTGGTGCTCCATCTCATGACCAACTGGGACATCCTGGCGGTGGCGTTCGCCGCCGCCGGCCTGCTTGCCTGGTCACGCCGAGCACCCACGCTCGCCGGCATCCTGATCGGGCTCGGAGCGGCGACGAAGTTCTACCCGGTGCTGTTCCTGCTGCCGCTGGCAGTGCTCACCCTGCGTGCGGGCAGAATTCGGCCCTTCGTCCGCACGTTCGTCGCGACCGTGGTGACCGCACTGGCGGTCTGGGTGCCCCTCTGGCTGGTTGCCGGGTACTTCAAGGGCGATGAACGGGTCGGCGACAGCATCTGGACGACGCTGTGGGCCGGTGGTGACTGGTTCGGCAAGCTCGGGGGCCACTGGGGCGACGGGACGAACGCGATGCTGCGCTTCGTCGACCTCAACTCCGAGCGCGGTCCGGACTGGGACTCCCTGGCCTTCGCCACGACCTGGCTGGCCAGCTCCTTTTCGACCCACATGTTCGGCGCCGTCCACCTGCTCACCATGGCGGTGGTCGGGATCGCGCTGGCCGTCATCGCCATCGCGGCGACGTCGCGATGGCCGGCCTGGCGCTGGCCGATCGTGCTGGTGGCGTGCACCGGGTGGCTACTGGTCGCGGCCTGTGTCCCGGCGGTGCTGACCGATGTCCGGGAGCACGGCATCCCCACCGGCAAACTCAACATCATTTCGATAGTCGTACTGGCGATGCTTCTTCTCGGCATAGCCGCGCTGGGATGGTTCGCGCCCCGGCGTCCGCGCCTGCCCCAGCTGTTGTTCCTCACGATCGCGGTGTTCCTGCTGACGAACAAGGTCTTCTCGCCGCAGTACACGCTGTGGCTGGTACCGCTCGCCGCGCTGGCCCGGCCACGGTGGCCGGCGTTCCTGGCCTGGCAGGCGAGCGAGGCATATGTGCTGCTCACCCGGTTCCTGCACTTCGTCTACAACGACACCAACGGGGCGTCCGGGATCGACCGTGGCTGGTTCGTGAGCGCCGTCGTCATCCGCGACCTCACCTTGTGTGTGTTCGCCTCGCTGGTCGTACGCGAGATCCTGCGGCCCGAACTGGACGTCGTCCGCGTCACCGGAGCGGACGACCCGGCGGGTGGCGTGCTCGACGGGGCGGCGGACCGGCGCAGTCGTCGGGCCATGCGCGCCACGGCGGACACCGCGACCGCGACGGACCGGGACGCGACGCAGGCCGGGCCGGGCGGATGGGCGGCGGCCGTCGGGGCTGGTCCATGACCGTGCCATCGGAAGATCCCCGCCCTGACCGGACCGGTCGCGCCCAACCGGATTCCGGCCTGGCCGCGCTGCCCGGGTCCGGTGCGCCCGGCATAGTCCGGACGTGGCTGAACTGGATTCCGCAAGCAGTCCGGGCGACCCTGCCGATCTGGTTCGTCAGTCGGGTCACGGTCATCGTGCTGTCCTTGGCCACATCCCGGGCACTGTCCGGTCAACCGGGTGCTGATCTGCCGGGCGTGTCGGCGCTGTGGAACCGCTGGGATGTCGGACTGTTCACCAAGGTCGCGCGGTTCGGGTACGAGTCCCCGATGTACACCGACCACACCGAGGTGGACTTTCCGGGCTACCCGATCGCGATGCGTTTCGCCCACCTGTTCATCGGTGACTGGACGGTCGCGGGGATGGCGGTCTCGTTCGTCGCGGGGGCCGTGGCGGTGGCGGCCATCTGGCAGATGCAGATCGATGACACTTCGGCCGCAGGAGCGTCCACCTCGACCGGACCGGTGGTTTCGGCGTCAATCGAACAGTCGTCCGGTGGGACCGGACCGGTGTCCGCCGGGACCGGACGGGCCGCCGCCGGGACCGGACCGGTGTCCGCCGGGACCGGACAAGCCCGCGGTGGGACCGGACGGGCCGCCGGCGGTATCCGGCTCTGGGCTGGTCCGGGTGACCAGGACCGCCGTGCCGCGGACTTCGCGGTCCTCGCGCTGCTGCTGTTCCCCTATGCGGTATTCCTCTGCGCCGGGTACTCGGAGGCGATCTTCCTCGGTTTTGCCACCACGTCCTGGCTCGCCGCCCGCCGCCAGCACTGGTGGCTCGCCGGCCTGCTCGGCGCCGGTGCAGCCTCGACGAGGGTCACCGGAATCCCCTTCTGCGTCGGGCTGGCGGTGCAGTATGTCGTCAGCCGGCGACGCGCGGGGCTACCGGTGTTCGCGACGTCGGGACTCGCGCTCGCGCTGCCTCCGTTGCCCGTCCTCGCCTTCGTCACCTACCTACGGGTGCGCACCGGACGGTGGGACTCCTACGCCTGGGCGATGCGGGTCGGCTGGCACCGGGACATCGACTGGCCCTGGGTGGGATGGCGGGCGACCTGGCATGGGGCCTTCGACGCGTCGCAGTCCTCGGCGTGGACCTGGTTCTGGCGTGGTGAGATGGCCGCCGTGGTCGTCGGCGTAG
>NZ_CAUVXL010000272.1:0-1685 GCF_963555915.1 Protofrankia sp. Cas4 | reverse complement strand
TCCTGACCGTGGCGCTGGTGTGGTCGGCGCGCCTCGGTGAGGCTGCCTTCGTCGGCGTTGCGACGTTGCTGATGAGCAGCTCGAACTACTACGCCTCGGGGATCCGGACAATTCTGGTGGCCTTCCCGATGTACCTGCTGCTCGCTCGGGTCGCGACCCGGTGTCCCTGGGTGCGGCCGGCCTACATCTGGCTGTGTGCGCCCGTCATGGCCGCTTTTGTCGTTGCCTTCACCCAGGGTCAGTGGGTCGACTAAGAGCGACCGGTGTCGGCCACCGGTGTCGGCCACCGGTGTCGGCCACCGGTGCGGGTGCGAGCTGGTCGACGTGGATCGAGTAGTGTTTGCCAGGTTGCCGTTCGTTGGCCCGCGCGTGTTGCACGTGCGGGCGTTCTGACACGCGGCACTGTCCCTCCTGCCACGGAACCCTCCGTGGCCGCCCGAGTCCACAGGAGGTGGGTTCACCCTTGCCACGGCATTACGAACTGATGGTCATCCTCGAACCGGATCTTGAAGAGCGTACGGTCGCGCCCTCCCTCGACCAGTATCTGACCGGTGTCCGCGCCAGCGGCGGCGTTGTCGAGAAGGTCGAAGTCTGGGGCCGCCGCCGGCTCGCCTACGAGATCCGTAAGAGCGTCGAGGGCATCTATGCCGTCATCGACCTGCACTCCGAGCCGGATGTGGTCGCCGAACTCGACCGCCAGCTCGTCCTCAATGAATCGGTGATCCGCACCAAGGTGATCCGGCTTCCCGAGAAGAAGAAGCCCCGACGCAAGATCGCGGCCTGAAGGGAGCGGCTTCATGGCCGGCGAAACAGTCATCACGGTGGTCGGAAACCTGACGAACGACCCCGAGCTTCGGTTCACCCCCAACGGTGCCGCGGTGGCCAGCTTCACCGTGGCCTCGACGCCGCGGACCCTCGACCGGACCACCAACGAGTGGAAGGACGGGGACGCGCTGTTCCTGCGTTGTTCCATTTGGCGACAGGCTGCGGAGCACGTTGCCGAATCGCTGCAGAAGGGCGCCCGGGTCATCGTCCAGGGTCGGCTCAAGCAGCGGAAGTGGACCGACCGTGAGGGTAACGAGCGCATCTCGGTCGAGCTGGACGTCGAGGAGATCGGCCCTTCACTGAAGTACGCCACGGCGAAGGTCGTCAAGGCGGCTCGTGGTGCCGGCGGTGGCGGTTATGGCGGACCGAGTGCCGGGGCTGCGCCCGGTGGGTACGGCGGGCAGCCTGCGCCCGGCGGTCCTGCCGGCGGGGCTGGCGGCGGGGCTGGCGGCTACGGTGCCCCGGCGCCCGCCGGCGGCGGATCGGGATACGGCGGCGGTGCAGTCGAGGATCCGTGGTCCGCGCCGGCCGGCGCCTACTCCGAGGAACCCCCGTTCTAGTGGTCCGCTAGCGGACCACGAGTGGCCCGTGTGGCCTGCGGATGCGCGAATGGAACGGGCCTGCGGTCGAACCCACAGACATATAGGAGTGCACGATGGCCAAGGCGGCCGTGCGCAAACCGAAGAAGAAGGTTTGCGCGTTCTGCAAGGACAAGAGCGACTACATCGACTACAAGGACACCTCGCTGCTGCGGAAGTTCATCTCCGATCGCGGTAAGATCCGCGCCCGGCGGGTTACCGGAAACTGCAGTCAGCATCAGCGTGATGTGGCGATCGCGGTGAAGAACAGTCGCGAGATGG
>NZ_CAUVXL010000271.1:0-25334 GCF_963555915.1 Protofrankia sp. Cas4 | reverse complement strand
CACTTCGACGGCTCGCTGAGGAGGCTGGCGATGAAGCTGATCCTCACTCAGGAGGTACCCGGCCTCGGCAGCCCCGGTGACACGGTCGAGGTCGCCGGTGGGTACGGCCGCAACTACCTCATCCCCCGTCGGTACGCGATCGTGGCGACCCGGGGTGCCGAGAAGCAGATCGCCCAGATCCGCCGGGCCCGGTCGGCTCGGGCGGTCCGGGACCTCGGGCATGCCAAGGAGATCGCCGGCCAGCTTTCCAACCTGTCCGTCCAGCTGGTGAGCCGGGCGGGTAAGGAAGGCCGGCTGTTCGGCTCCGTGACAGCGGCGGACGTGGTGGCGGCGGTGGCGGCGGCCGGCGGTCCCGATCTGGACCGCAGGCGGGTGGAACTGCCGAAGCCGATCAAGTCACTGGGTGCCCACACGGTCTCGGTGCACCTGCACACGGACGTCGTCGCGACCGTCAGTCTGGACGTCGTGTCCGCCTGAGAACGTCTGCGTGAGAATGGCTGCCTGAGGACGTCCGCCGGAGTGGTTCCACCTGAGAAGGTCCGGACTGCACGGCGGTACGGGACTGTATGGCGGTATGGGTGACCGCGGTGTTGCCGGCCGGTTGATGCCACATCGCGGTCACTCTTCGTATTTCTGTCCGTAGTCGGATCCATGCACAACGTGAGTCGCCGGCCGTACGGGGGCAGCGGTGATTGGATCTACGGATTTCTTTCGTCCACAGGCGGTGGATGACGCCGACGCCTGCCAGACCGCGACATTGGCCTGGATGATCTATTTTCCGATCGGCTATCCACAGCTTCGGGGGACTTGTCCTGATGCTTTCCCCAGGGAGTTCGGTCTTATCCACAGCCGTTGTCCACAGGTTCTGTGGATAACTCTTTGGGGCTTCGGGTCGCTCCCCCGTACAGTCGGCGCCGCCGGTAGGGCGCCGCTGATCGGGGGAGTGATGATCGGGGAGCCATGATCGAGGGAGCGGTGGCCGTGCGGAGGCGCTCGGTCGGACATTGACAAAGCCACTCCGATGGTCGAACATATGTTCGATAGTGAGATGTGTGTCCAAGCTGCGGTCACGACGAGCGGTCACGACGAGCGGCACTACGGGGGGTGGTCATGACACTGACCGACATTGACCGCGCCCGGGGTGGTTCGGGCGGGTCGGTCGAGTTCGACCGCACTCCACCACATGATCTTGCAGCTGAACAGAGCGCGCTGGGCGGCATGCTGCTGTCCAAGGACGCGATTGCCGACGTGGTGGAGGTACTCGCCGCGGGCGATTTCTACCGTCCCGCGCACGGCACCGTCTACGGCGTCATCGGCGACCTGTACGGCCGTGGGGAACCGGCTGACGTCATCAGTGTCGCCGCCGAGCTCGCCAGACGGGAGCTGCTCGAACGGGTGGGTGGGCCGGCGTACCTGCACACCCTCATCTCAAGCGTGCCGACGGCGGCGAATGCCGGCTACTACGCCCGCATCGTGGCGGAGAAGGCCGTCCTGCGCCGCCTGGCCGAGGCCGGTACCCGCATCGTCCAGCTCGCCTTCGGCCCTGCGCAGGACGTGGACGAGGTCGTCGACCGCGCCCAGGCGGCCGTCTACGAGGTCACCGAACGTCGCTCAAGTGAGGACTACACCCCGCTCGGCGAGTTGCTCAACCCCGCCCTGGAGGAGATCGAAGCCATCCAGGGGCACAACGGGTCACTGACCGGGGTCCCCACCGGCTTCAATGATCTGGACGAGCTGACCAACGGGCTGCACGGTGGCCAGTTGTGGATCATCGCGGCCAGGCCCGCCGTCGGCAAGGCACTGGCGCTCGACACCCCGCTCGCGACCCCGACCGGCTGGACGACCATGGGCGACGTCGCCGTCGGCGACCAGCTGCTGGGAGCCGACGGTAAGCCGACTCATGTGGTCGCGGCCACAGAGGTGATGCATGGCCGCCCCTGCTATGAGGTCGAATTCTCGGATGGCACGGTCATCGTCGCGGATGCCGCGCATCAGTGGCTGACCGAAACACGGCGGGCTCGACGCTATGCGCAGCAGGGGAGCGCCTACGCCCGCGTACCGGTCGGGCCGGCGGTGGTGACGACGGAAGAGATCGCGGCGACGCTTCGATGCCCGACAGCAGATGCCCGCCTTAACCATGCCGTTCGAAACGCCATGCCCTTTGATCTTCCGGAGACGGACCTTCCAATCGATCCATATGTGCTCGGGGCGTGGCTTGGCGACGGAACCAGTGCCACGGCGAGTATCACCAGCACGGATCCGGAGATAATCGCGGAGATCGAGTGTCGCGGTTATGTCGTCAAGTCGTCGGTTTCGGTGAAGTACCGTTACCGGCTTCGGCTTCCATGCGAATATGGAGAAGATCGTAGTTGTCTTGTGTGTGGCGTCCAGTTCAGTAACCGCATGCCCCATGTGCGTACCTGCGGGCGGTCATGCGGTGGGAAGCTCCGATTCCTTGCCTCCCCGCTTGCGCCCCGCTGCTGTGTCGACTGCGGCAGCGCGGTCACCAGCTACGGTCCGCGGTGTCTTTCATGCCATCAGATTGCCGGAACAGTCCAGGGTCGTCTCCGGGCGCTCGGTGTCCTCGGAAACAAGCACATACCAATGAGCTACCTGCGATCAAGTGAACGCCAGCGTCGTGATCTGCTTGCGGGTCTGCTCGACACCGACGGCACGGTTCACAAAAACGGGTCGACAGCCCAGTTCTCGGTAACCAGCAGACGACTTGCCTTCGATACGCGTGAAGTGATAGAAAGCCTCGGCTGTCGCGCCACAGTCAGCACGAAGAATGTCAAGGGGCGAACTCCGGAAAGCTCGGTCTGCTACACAATCAGTTTTGCCCCACAGCAGCAGGTTTTTTGTTTGTCGCGTAAGGTGGAGAAACTGCGGTGGACGGGCCATCCGACTGTATCCACTCGATTCATCGCTGCGGTACGGCCTATTGGGTCGGTGCCAGTTCGCTGTGTCGAGGTCGATAACGCAGATCATCTTTATCTGGCCGGCCGGACGTGTATTCCGACCCACAACTCGACTCTTGGTTTGGATCTTGCTCGGGCTGCGTCCATCCGTAACGGGATGACATCGGTGATCTTCTCGCTGGAGATGAGCCGAATGGAGATCACCATGCGGCTGTTGTCGGCGGAGGCCCGGGTGTCCCTGCAGAGCATCCGCACCGGGCGGCTCACCGACGACGACTGGGCCCGTCTTGCCCGCCGGATGGGCGAGGTCGCGGACGCTCCCCTGTTCATCGACGACAGCCCGCACCTGACCATGATGGAGATTCGGGCGAAGGCCCGGCGGCTCAAACAGCGCAACGACCTCCGGATGATTGTTCTCGACTATCTGCAGCTCATGTCGTCGCCGAAACGGACGGAAAGCCGCCAGCAGGAGGTCAGCGAGATATCGCGTTCACTGAAACTGCTGGCCAAGGAGCTGGATGTCCCGGTGGTGGCGATCTCCCAGCTGAACCGTGCCTCGGAACAGCGTGCGGACAAGCGCCCACAGATCTCCGACCTTCGCGAATCAGGATCGCTCGAGCAGGATGCGGACGCGGTGATCCTGCTGTACCGGGAGGATGCGGTGGAGAAGGAGTCAGCTCGTGCCGGTGAGGCCGACCTGATCGTCGCCAAGCACCGTAACGGCCCGACCGGCACCGTCACCGTCGCCTTCCAGGGCCACTACTCCCGTTTCGTCGACATGGCCAGCTGACCGAGGTTCGTCGTCGGTTCCGGGTTTTGTTGAGCAATTCCGGTTGTAGTTGAGCAACGTCCGCGCACTGCTCAAGTAGCGGCTTTCGTCTTCCGGCGGGTCCAGCGAAGCGACGCAGCGCCGACGGCTGGAGCTCCCTGGCCTGCCGGCGGTAGAGCCCTGACGGCCACCGTGGATGTGCAGGACGCCGTTCTGATCGTCGTGGACGACCGGAGGTGGGTGGAGATGCACGCGTCGGCCCAGCCTGCAGTCGCCTTGAACGGACGGTTACGAGATGACTGTGTTCGGCTAGGACGTCCTCGGGACGGCCGTTTCACCCCCGGTGCTATGGTTTGCACAGCGACATCAGTAGTTCGTTGAGCAGCTCACCGTTGGCCTAGGGGTCAGCGGGCGGCAACGCCGGTGGTGACTCCGCCGGTACGTCTCGGAGATGGGCAGCGGGGCAGATGCCGCCTCGGACACACCGGGCGCAGCCCGGGCGGGCCGAGGGGGAGAGCGGAGCAACATCGGGACCGATCTCCCCGGACGACACATCGTCCGGGTTTAAGCCCGGACGTCCGGACTGAGATCGGAGAAGACCGATGACGACTGCTCCTAGTACAAACACGGTGGCCGAGACGGTTCTGCCTCGGCCCGTTGAACAGCTCCCTACCCCGGCACTCGCGGCAGCGACCCGGAAGCTCACTGACAGACTGACTGATCTTTTCAACATGGGCGACGAGGCTGCCCAGGCGTTCGCGCTAGCCGTCGTTGACCCGTCCGTCGTCCGCCGGGTGGTCGAGAATCCCGAACGCCTCCCGGTCCCCGGAGGGGCCATCCTCGCTGTCCGGGCGGAGGTGTGGGCACGTTGCATCATCCCTGACCCCCGGAACCCGCGTATTGGCCCGGCCCGTCGCCATCCGGCGTCCAGCCTTGTGGGTCGCGAGGAGAGCACCCGCTTCCGCCCGTTGTCCGAGCCGACTGCCGCACCTGACGACCGCCCTGAGCTTCTGCAGCGTCTTCAGAACCAGGAGCACCTGGCCTGGGTGGCGAAGCAGGCCCACGACTACGTGATCGACAACAACGACTGGCGGGAATCCATCCGGCAGCAGGGCGTGATGACTGAGGTGTGGCTTGCCGCGACGACGTTCGTGCACGACGACGGCACGCCCAACATCACGGTCCCGGTCACTGCTGAGGGCTCGAGCCGGATGACCTGCGTCCACGACCTGCTCGGACTCAGGTCAGCTGATGTCCCGTACGGTCGGGACGAGCGCAAGCTGCGCAGCATCATCCGCAAGCTGAATGAGGAGGTCGCCGCCGCCGGAACCCCGGATGAGGTGGATCTTGACGTTGCGGTCAGGGTGCGGTGCGAGAAGGTGCCCGCGCTGCTGCTCGTCGGCTTCGAGTCGCACCGCGGTGCTGGCGACGATTTCGGCGTCGCAGTGAAGTCGCTTGTTGCCCTGCGTCACGTTGACTATCCGAAGCCGTGGGGCGAGGCCACAGAGAACGAGGCCCTCGCCGATGCCGTGATCGATGAACTCGAACGCCGTGGTCTGATCACGGCTGGCAGGGCGGAGTGGCTCATGGGCGCCCTGACCCCAGACGAGGCTGAGGCTGCCGGCTTCAACCGCGACCCGGCGATCAGGGCTGCCACCATTGTCCGGCACTTCACCGACCGTGGCCCGCAGGTCCATGCGGCCATCCGGGTCGCGATCACTAGCCAGAGCACCCGCAAGCGCATCACCACCAAGCTGCTGCTGGACGTGGCGACGTCGCTGATCCTGCGTTCCCTGCCCGAGGAGGACGCCCGAAAGCGGGAACGGACTAGGAAGTACCTCAAGGAGGCGCTCAGCGTCGAGCTGGCGAAGGAGTGGGACGCGACGTTGCGCAGCGCCGAGGAGTTGGCCGCCGCAGCCTACAGCGAGGCCGCGACGCAAACCCCGGGCCCGGCTACGCGGGAACTCGCAGCCCGCAGCGCCTACCCGCTCGTGGTCGCCGGCGCGCTCACCGCGGACCGGGGCACCCGCAACAGCGACCAGCCGGATCGGCGCCATCCTGGCGAGGTGATAGACCGCATGCGCGCCACCGTTCATGGCGTCCATCAGTTGCGGCAGGCGTTGGTCGACGTCGCGAACGGCCGGCGGATCCGGCTCGTCGACGACGCCGGAGAGGTCATCCGCAATGACGCCGGGAGGGACGTCATCGCCACGGATGCGGCACTCCGAAACACCTTCCCCCGCGCCGGGGAGGGGCCTATGCACGTCCCCGCGCCCACGACCCCGGCGGAGATCCTGGGGAACGCCCTCAACGTGCTCGGCAACGCGATCCAGGTCGTCGAGGACGCCGTCAAGAAGGTCGAGGCGGTGCAGTCCGAGGACGGGATGCCCGCCATCGACTCGCTCGGCGCAGACAAGGGCGACTGCGAAATCTGGCGCGGCATCCTGCTTGACACCCTCGAAAAGCTGCCCCTCTGGAAGCAGCGGGGCCTCCAGCGGCACGGCCCGGGCAACGACATCGGAGACATCGAAGATGACCTGGACCAGGACGATCTCGATGACGACTTCGACGAGGATGATGTTGACGGGGAGGGCTACGTGAGCTCCACAGGTAGCGTGTGATCGTCATCGGCTCCCGGGGCTGAAACCCCGGGAGCCGATCCCCGACGTCACGTCGGGGTTACGGTGCCTGACCAGCGTCGACGCGGCGATGGCGCAGACCGCCCGGCGATGGACCCGGCTCGGCGTCGATGAATTCGAGATCCGCACCGACGACGGACGCCGCACCTGGCGGAGCCTGCTGCTGGCCATCGAGCAACGCCTGAAACGAACGGTTCGGAACCATGGCTGTATGGTGCCCCATACGGCGTCCGGTGTAGGTGTCGGCGGCTGTCGACCGAATGTGGGCTGTCGACCGGGCGTGCCAGACTTGCGCTCATGACTGCCCCCGCCCCCGCTGACGGCTCGCGCGGCCTGCCCGTGCTGGAGATTGCGCAGATCGACGTCACGCCCGGCGAGGAGGAAAAATTCACCGATGCCTACCGCTCGGCTGTCGGTGAGATCACATCCTGCCCCGGTTGCCGATCGGTGCGGATGACCCGCGGGGTGGAGTCACCGTCGCGGTTCGTCCTGCTGGTCGAGTGGGAGCACCTCGACGCGCACCTGGTGACCTTCCGGGAGTCCGACCGCTTCGTCCGCTGGCGTGCGGCGCTGGGCCCCTTCTTCGCCCAACCGCCCACTGTGGAGCACGTGACCGACCTGCCGTGAGCACCTTCGTCAACTACTTCTTCTTCGCGCCGCTGTTCGCCACCTTCTTCGGCTTCCTGGGGTGGATGGTCCCCGCCGTCCTGTCCCGCGGGGCCCTGCCCCGCCGCCGGGTCGGCGTCTACGCTTTGTTCCGTACCGGCTACGCGATCATCGCCGTCCTGGCTCTGTTCCTGCTCGTGGTGGGGACGCAGCCGAGTACCCGGGCCGTGGAGCCCGACGGTCAGGTCCACTTCGTGGCGGGCGCACGCAGCCATGAAGTGCTCCCGCTCCTGGGCACTGCCGCATCCTTCGCCGTCGTGTGGCTGGTCCGGCGGGAGTGGCTGCGCCGTCGCGGCGCTCGGTAGGGACACCCGCGGCGGCCGGCCCTGGCAGAGCCGGTGCTGGCAGAGCCGGTGCTGGCGGCCGGTACTGATGCGCGGACACTGTTCGGGCGGGCGTTACGCTGGGCGTGAACGGGCAGGTCTCTGTGAGCGTGCCCGACCCAGGCGCGGTCCACGTCCGCGTCGATCGATTGCCACGAGGACTGCCCGATGCCTGCTCTGCGTTCCCGCACCACCACCCATGGTCGTAACATGGCCGGCGCCCGAGCCCTGTGGCGTGCCACCGGCATGACGGACAGCGACTTCGGCAAGCCGATCGTGGCCATCGCCAACAGCTTCACCGAGTTCGTCCCCGGTCATGTGCACCTGCGCGACCTCGGCCGCATCGTGTCGGACGCGATCGCGGAGGCCGGCGGCGTGGGGCGGGAGTTCCACACGATCGCGGTGGATGACGGCATCGCCATGGGTCACGGCGGAATGCTCTACTCGCTGCCGTCCCGCGAGATCATCGCGGACAGTGTCGAGTACATGGTCAACGCGCACTGCGCGGATGCGCTCGTCTGCATCTCGAACTGCGACAAGATCACGCCAGGGATGCTGCTGGCGGCGCTGCGGCTGAACATCCCCACCGTGTTCGTGTCCGGCGGCGCGATGGAGTCCGGTCAGGCTGTCGTGTCCGGTGGCGTCGTCCGGTCCGGTCTGGACCTCATCTCCGCCATCGCCGCATCGGTGGACACCACGGTCGATGACGCCGAACTGGACGCGGTGGAACGCTCGGCCTGCCCGACCTGCGGGTCGTGCTCGGGCATGTTCACCGCCAACTCGATGAACTGCCTGACCGAGGCGCTCGGGCTTGCGCTGCCCGGCAACGGGTCCACCCTGGCCACCTCCGCCGCTCGCCGCGACCTGTTCGTCCAGGCCGGACGGACCGTTGTGGACCTCGCGAAGCGCTGGTACGACAAGGACGACGACGCTGTGCTGCCGCGGTCGATCGCGACCCGGGCGGCGTTCGCCAACGCCTTCACCGTGGACGTGGCCATGGGCGGTTCGACCAACACCGTCCTGCATCTGCTGGCCGCCGCGGTCGAGGCCGGCGTCGACATCACCCTCGACGACATCGACGAGATCTCCCGGACGGTGCCGTGTCTGTGCAAGGTGGCGCCGAGCTCCGAGTACCACATGGAGGACGTCCACCGGGCCGGCGGCATCCCGGCCATCCTCGGGGAGCTCGATCGGGCCGGACTGCTGCACCGCGAGGTCCACACCGTCCACTCGGCAAGCCTGGCGGAGTTCCTGTCGCTCTGGGATGTCCGCCGGCCGGACCCGGCCGGCGAGGCGGTGGAACTCTTCCACGCGGCACCGGGCGGAGTGCGCACGATCGAGCCCTTCTCCTCGGTCAACCGGTGGGAGTCACTGGACACCGATGCCGCATCGGGCTGCATCCGCGACGTCGCCCACGCCTACTCGGCGGACGGTGGCCTCGCGGTGCTGCGCGGAACGCTCGCCCCGGACGGTGCCGTGCTCAAGACCGCCGGAGTGGAGGCCGGGCGGCTGACCTTCCGCGGCCCCGCGCTGGTACTGGAAAGTCAGGACGACGCGGTGGACGCGATCCTGTCCGGCCGGGTCCACCCCGGTGATGTGCTGGTCATCCGCTACGAGGGCCCACGGGGTGGTCCGGGCATGCAGGAGATGCTGTACCCGACCACGTTCCTCAAGGCGCGTGGTCTCGGGCCACAGTGCGCGCTGGTCACCGACGGGCGGTTCTCCGGCGGGTCCGCGGGTCTGTCCATCGGGCACGTCTCACCCGAGGCCGCGCACGGCGGCGCGATCGCGCTGGTTCGGGACGGCGACATCATCGAGATCGACATTCCGTCCCGCCGACTGGACCTGATGGTGGACGCGGCCGAGCTGGCCGCGCGCAAAGCCGCGTTGGCCGCGTCCGGCGGCTTCCGGCCGGCGGACCGAGCGCGTCCGGTGTCGGCCGCGTTGCGGGCCTACGCGGCGATGGCGACCTCCGCATCGACCGGCGCGGTTCGTGACGTCTCGCTGGTCTCCGGATAGGGAACCGGGGCCGGCCGGTCAGGCCGGGACGCAGAGGGAGAGCGCGAAGTCGTCGGCCGGGTCGGTCCACCAGCGGACCATGGCCAGACCCGCGGCCGCGAACTCGGTGGCGAGCCTGTCCCTGGTGAACTTGGCGCTGATCTCGGTACGCATCTGTTCGTTCTCGGTGAAGGACACCGACAGGTCGAGCGCGCTTATCCGCACCTGCTGGGCACGCACGGACCGCAGCCGCATCTCGATCCAGGAGTTCTCCGCATCCCAACAGGCCACATGCGCGAACCCGCGCGGGTCGAAGTCCGCGCCGAGCTCGTGGTTGATGACCGACAGGACATTGCGGTTGAACGCCGCCGTGACACCGGCGCTGTCGTCATAGGCGGCGACCAGCCGGTCGGGATCCTTGACCAGGTCGGTGCCGAGAAGCAGCGCGTCGCCTTCGTTGAGCTGGGCGCGCAGGCTGGTCAGGAACTCGTGTCGTCGGGTCGGGGCGAGGTTGCCGATGGTCCCGCCGAGAAAGGCGACCAGGCGACGGCTGGCGCCGGGCAGCAGGTCGGCACCGGGCAGCAGGTCGAGGTGGCACTCGAAGTCACCCACGAGCGCGTGGATGGTCACCCCGGGGTACTCGCCGCGGATGGCGGTGGCCGCGCGGGAGAGCACGGTCTCGTCCACGTCGAAGGGCACGAACCTGCGCAGGTGGCCGCTGTTGCGCAGCGCGTCGAGCAGCAGGCGGGTCTTTGCCGACGTTCCGGAGCCGAGCTCGATGAGGGTGTCCGCTCGCGACATCGCGGCGATCTCATGGACGCAGCTGGTCAGAATGGCCCGTTCGGTCCGGGTCGGGTAGTACTCGGGCAATCGGGTGATGGCGTCGAAGAGCATGCTTCCCGTGGCGTCGTAGAACCACTTGGGTGGCAGTTCCTTCGGATCCGCCGTGAGCCCCGCCCTGACGTCGGTCGCGAGTGCCGCGGCGCGGTCGGCTGCGCTCAGGTGCCGGTCGACGACGATTCCCGGGTCGGTCCTGGTACCGGTGCCGGGACCGACCCGGGAATCGTCGTCGACCGCGGAGCCCACATCGGTGAGATCGGTACTGGACGCTGTCATGGTTGCAACCTCCGGGAGCGTTTCTGCGACCGAGAGTAACCGAATTCTAGATCAAATTACTAATGGTTACATCACGTGTGTCGGCGGTCAGCAATTTTTGATCATCAAGGTCAATCCATCCGTCCGAGTCATCGCTGGGCTCGCTGGCCACGTGCACCCCGATGGCGTCACCATCTGTCGATACCCGGTATGAGAGGGTTTCACCCCAGGTCGTGGCGACGATCTGGCTGCCGTCGGTTGCCAGCAGGTTGAGTCGGGCGGCACCGTCGGCCCGACCCGCGGCGACGACCACGTCCGCGACGGCGTCGGCGAGACTCGCGCCCGCGCTCACCCGCTGCCAGACCACGGCGGCCAACAGGGCGGAGTCGCAGCGCGAGTCGGGCACCGGGGCGCCCCGGTGCCAATCGAGCATGCGCATCACCACGTCGACGTCCACCCGCCCGTTGTGGCTGAGCAGGTACCGACCGTGCGCGTAAGGTGCGGTCGCTGTCTCCTCGATCGGCATGCCGACAGTGGCGTTGCGTACCGCTCCCAGCACGCAACCGGACTGGACCGCACCGGCGAGTGAGGCGAACGAGGCATCCGTCCAGATCGGGACAGCCCGCCGGTAGCGAGCCGGCTCGGTCCGCAGCGCGGGGACGTACCAGCCGACACCGAAGCCGTCCGCGTTGATCCGGCCGTGCAGCATCCGTCGTGGCATCCACGCTTGGCGCAGCAGACTGTGTGGCGGATCATGTAGGAGTGCGGTGAGCGTCCGCGGCGTCCCGAGCCAAGCCAGGTGGCGACACACCAGCCTCAGCCTCCCATCTCGGCGTCGCGCGCGAGCCGGAAGCCGGCAAAGATCTGACGGCGAATCGGATGATCCCAGTTGCGGAAGGTCGACCGGACGGCGCTGTGGTGCGTGGCCCAGGACCCGCCGCGCAGCACCTTGTAGACGCTCGGGGACGTACCGGGGAAGAACACCTCGCTGTACTCGCGGTACGGGAATGCGTGGAAACCCGGATAACCCGAGAAGTCGCTGGCTGTCCACTCCCACACGTCACCGATCATCTGTTCGACGCCGTACGCACTGGCTCCGGCTGGGTACGCTCCACGTACGCCCGGACGGGACGTGACATGGTCAAGGTTCGCCCGCTCCGGCGTCGGATCGCTGTCCCCCCAGGGAAAACGTCGCGAACGCCCGGTGACGGGATCGTGCGCGCACGCCTTCTCCCACTCGGCTTCGGTGGGCAGCCGCCGCCGGGCCCAGCGGGCGTGCGCCTGCGCCTCGTACCAGCAGACGTGCTGCACGGGCTCGTCCATCGGGACAGGTTCGTCGCGGCCGAAACGGCGCCGTACCCAGCTTCCCGCCTCGCGGCGCCAGAACTGCGGCGCCCGCAGTCCGGCCTCGCATCGCCACGCCCAGCCCGACGGCGACCACAGACGTTCGTCGTCGTAGCCACCGGCCTCGATGAACGCCATCTGCGCCGCGTTGGACACCGGCAGCGTGTCGATGAAGAACGCCGGGACGTACACGCGGTGCGCGGGTCGTTCGTTGTCGTAGGTCCAGGCGTGGCCTGGTGTGTCGCCGTCGGTGCCCATCGTGAATTCACCGGCCGGCACCAGCACCTCCGTCGGCAGTCGGCGCCGTCCGGCCGGTGGGACGCGTGCCTCGCCGGTCCCGCCGGTCCCGCCGGTCCCGCCGGTCCCGCCGGTCTCGCGGGTGTCGCGGGTGTCGCCGATGACCGCGGGACCCGTCCGGAGCTGGTGGGTGGCCAGCATCGTCTCGTCGTGCTGGTGCTCGTGCTGGAGTACCAGTCCGTAGACGAAG
This sequence comes from Protofrankia sp. Cas4, assembly GCF_963555915.1. Taxonomy (NCBI): domain Bacteria; kingdom Bacillati; phylum Actinomycetota; class Actinomycetes; order Frankiales; family Frankiaceae; genus Protofrankia; species Protofrankia sp. Cas4. The sequence continues at coordinate 13,095 of NZ_CAUVXL010000271.1, read as the reverse complement.
CCGTCCGCCAGCAGCGCGGACGGTCCGACTGGTTCGACCGGCCCGACCGGTGGCCGCAGCGGCGTGTGCAGTGCGTCCAGTGCGTCCGGGGCGAGTCGGTCCAGGGCGTCCAGGACATGGCCGCGGACCTCAGCCAGGTAGCTGCGGGTCTGTGCCGGGCTGAGCAGGGGTAGGGCGGGCCGGTCCGCCCGGGGATGGCGGAACGCGTCGTAGAGCTCGTCGATGCCCGGCCGTAGTGGCGCCCTGCCCGCCGCCGCCCGCAGCAGCCACAGTTCTTCGTAGTTGCCGACGTGGGCGAGGTCCCAGACCAGCGGTGACATCAGCGGTGAATGTTGGTGGCACAGGTCGGCGTCGTCAAGGTCGGTGTAGGCCAGGCTCCGCGCCCGGCTGTCCGCGAGCGCCCGGGCGATGTCGCCCGGGCGCTCGCCTGCGCTCGCAGTCACAGCGCGACCACAGCGGCGCTGTTCGGCGCGGGCACCGATGCTGTTACGCTCAGACAACGTTCGCTCGCGTCGATCTCGGTGCGCAGCAGGCCCTCCGGCCCGACCTCGGCCAGGCGATCGGTGAGATCGTCGGCGGGGCAGCGGCCCGGCTCGACATAGTTGTCAAAATACGCGTCGACGGCCGCGAGCAGGGATGCGTCGGCGTCCATCCGGCCCAACGCGTCCCGGGCCGCACCCGCGCACGTCCTGGCGGCCTGGTGCAGGGCGGTGTCGCCCAGGCCCACGAGCGCCGCGGTGACCCACTCGTCGGCGACGGGCACACATGCATCGGCCGCGATGTCAGCGGCATGTGGGTCGTCGAGCAGCGCGGTGGTCACCGCGACCACCACCGGCCAGTTCCCGGCCGGGACCGCGTCGAGGTAGCGCAGCTCCAACCAGCCTCGCGGGCGCACCGGTGGGAACACGGTCGTCGCGTGGTAACTCAGGTCCGTGGTTGTCGGTGGCCGCGTCAGTGGGCTCTCGCCCGCCACCCACTCGCCGAACGTCATCGCGGTCGGGGGTTGCGCGAACCCGCCGAGCGGATCCCGAACCAGCATGATCCTCGCGGCCAGCAGATAGTCAGCCCAGGCGGTTGCCGGGTCGGACCGGCGAGCGGTCGCCACCGGCCGGGTCCGGGTCGGATCGATCTCCGCCCACACCGCCTGCCGGGTCGAACAGCAGCCGGTGGCCGTTCCCGCCAGCACCGGGGAGGCGGCGAACATCGCCACGAGCGCGGGCCCCAGGGCATGCGCCAACTCGAAGCGCCCGGTCCACTGGTCCGTGGTACCCGCGTTCAGGTTGACCTGGATGGAGGCGGTCGAGCACATCATCGTCACCCCCGCCGACCCGCCGCCGGCCCGGAAGTAGCGCTCCATGGCTTCGTAGCGGGACGCGGTGAGATGGCGGCGCGGCGGTCGCAGCGGGTCTGTGCCCATCCCGACAAGCGCGAGGCCGGCATCCGCGAGCATGGACCGGACCCCGGCGAGGTCGGCGGCTGTCCGCGCCAGCGCATCCGACAGCGGCAGCGGCGGAGCCGACAGCTCAAGCTGGCCACCGGGTTCGAAGGTGATCCGGGTTCCGCCTGGCAGGGTCGAATGCCCCGGGATGCCAGTTGCCCCGGCAGTTGCCCCGGCGGACGGGCTGTCGCGGAGATCGAACGGGCGCTCGGGAACGGCGGCGGTGAGCGCCGCCATCGTCCGGGTGGGTGCCACCGGGCGGTATACCGCTTCCGTGTCGACGACGAACCACTCGGTCTCGACGCCGACGGTTCCCCGCGGCTGCTCTGTCAGGCAGGTCAGGTGTGCGTAGCGATGGACGTCTGCCGCTGACCGGATCTCGTCATCAATGCCGCGGTGATCGTCTTTCGGCTTACCTGACTGTGTCCGTGTCATGAACCCTCCAGGTCCGGACCGGCCAGCGTCGCTGGCCGCGGGTCGGTGCGGGTCGGTGCGGGTCGGTGCGGGTGCTGTGCGGGGATCGTGCCGTGCGGGGATCGTGCCGTGCGGGGATCGTGCGGTGCCGTTACGTCGTACCCCGATGCGGCAGCCGTGGCCCGGACTTTTGTGTCCCTGGTGTTTCCTGCACGGTATGTCCTGTCCCCGGTAACACACGGTCGGTATGGAAGCGACGGTCGGTACAGGCGGTCGGTAAAGGCGTCGGGGTTCGGATGGGAGCCCGGTGGAGATATCCACAACGTGGGTTTGCCGGTGTGATTTGTATGGGATGGTGGTCGCTGCGTAGCCGACTCGCTATCGCGGTGGCCGCCCGGGGGGTGGCCGGCCTGCCCACGGCGGAGGTGAGGGATCGTGCGCAATGCGGGCCGGTTCGGCCGCGATCTGGTCAGCCGGAGTGTGGTCGGTCGGGGTGTGGTCGGCCGGAAGGTGATAATGACTCGGGTGTCACAGGGACATCGGGTGTCGCAGGGACACTGGCCCGGTCGGTCGGCCATGGCGGAGTATCGGCGCTGTCGGCAGCTCTACGTGGTCGAACGTAAGGACAGGGCAACCCGAGCGGCGGTGGCCGCCGGCGTCGTCGCCGGCGTAGCCGCGATCGTGGCCAGCGTGTTCGGGGTTCTGCTGAGCCTGTCCACATTGCTGATACTGCAGCTGGCCCTCGGTTTTGTCATCGTCGTGCTCGCTGTCGCGGCAACCCGCTTCTTTCGATCTCCACCGGAAATCGAGTCGTGGCGGGAGGATGCCGAAGCCGAACGGCACACCGCACGCGCGCTCGAGCGCCTCGCCCGTGCCGGGTACACCGTCCTTCATGATCGTTCTATTACCGGTTCCGCCGGCAACATCGACCATCTGGTCATCGGAGCGTCTGGCGCGTGGGTGGTCGAGACGGCCGCGCATCGCGGGCCGCTGCGGCAGAACCGGGCCGGGCTCTGGGCGGGCAAGGTGCCGTTGCATCCCATGCTCGAACTGGTCGCTTGGATGGGTGAAGAAGTCACCAACCAGCTGGTCGCCGAGCTGCCGGCGGGTTGGCAGGTCTGCGTGCAGCCGGTGATCGCGTTCGCGCGCGCCGCGCCGCCGCACGGGCTCGCAGTGCTCGACGATGTGGTCTTGCTGCCGGCGACGGGGGTCGCTGACTACATCCTCACGGCTGGTGTCCTGCTGCGGCCGCTGGACGTCGCCGTGCTGGTGGACGCCGCCGAGCGGGTGTTTCCGGCCTATCCGGTGAACGGCCCGGAACCGACCTGGCCGGCCATGTCCCGGTTGCGGGGTCTGCTGCGGCGCTGACGTCCCTCTTGGAACCTTTTTTGGATCTTTCCTGGACGGGGTGTCGGTCACCGCAAAGCCGTGTGCCGCGTGGCTGCCCAGGGGGCGGATGATCCCCTGATATCGTCGGCGACCGGACACACTTTTGGATGTTGAACGGTCCGTGGCCGTGTTCCCGCCGGCGGCGGTATACCCACGGCGGCGTGTTGGGTCTGCGCCGGGATACCGCCGCCGGACCACATCCCAGGTGGACAGTTGCGGGGTCAATGCGTTCGCGGATGATGGGTGCAACCGCTGAACCACAGCTGGAACGGTCGCGGCACCAGCGCTGCGAGAATGCATTCCAGCGTCGCCGAAATAGCATTCACGCCAATGAAGAGAAATTGGGAATAGACGGGATCGCGGGCGCGCCGTAGGCTTTGGTTCAGGCCAGTCACCCCCTATTTGTGAAGCGCGGTCGAAGGGTGTGGAGATGGGTAAGAGAATACTTGTGCTGGACGCCGACGGAGAACTTCTGGGAAAGTTCGCCGACACCTACACGGCACACCTGTGGAGTCACTACAGGATTCTCGCTCCCGGCTTCGACGGGCACGTCGAAGTGTTCGACCCGCACACCAGGACGTCGCTCGTCGTGGGGACCGATGAATGTCGGAGTATCATCTGGGGAAGGATCCAGAACACGTCGGTGTCCTGTGACGAGCGGGCCGATTCCGACGATTTCAGCCTGCCGGAGCAGTCGCTGGGGCAGCTGTCACGCCGGTCCGTGACACGGGCCTGGCTTACCGCGGGGGCCTGAACGGCTTCTGAAACCATATGAACACCTTGAGCTATGTTCCCAGCTCCCCGGCTGCCGGCTGACGGTGTCCCGGCCGCCGGGTGAACCGACACCGATGGTGCCCGGTCCCCATGAGTGCCCTGGGGACGTGGGCCGCCGGCGGCGCGGAAGAACCATGATCGCGCCGCGGCCGGCCCTCAATGCGGCCTTCCGGTGTCGGGGCTGATGCGGGAGCGGCGGCGTGGGTAGCGGTGGTACACGGCCACCGCCATCCCTTACCCGCGCCGCCGTTCCCGTCTTTCGTGCTTTCGTGCCATCGGCGACCGGCTGCCGTCACCGATCTGGCGGCGCACGACCAGGGAACCCGCCAGCAGAAAGAAAAGCAGCAGCACGAACGTGTTGGACGTACCCCCGCTCGAGCTGGTCAGCACCATGTCCACACCGGACCGCAGGACAGCCCCGCAACTCGCGGTGATCGTGCGGTGTCCGGCCCGATAGGTGGCGAACTGTACGACTGTGGAAAAGCGACCACGGCTGTCCGCTGTCGTCTGTCCGATGATCTTGTTGTCGTCGGACGTGATGACGACCGGCGCGCCCGACCCGCATCCCGCGCCGGTGGCGATCAGCGTGTCCCCGGCGGAGAGAATCGGATGGTCCAGCAGCAGCTCGCCGGGTACCGGGCTGCGTGGGACAAGCGTGGGGGTCGATCCCGGGGTGGTCGGTGTGCACCTACCCGACGCGGTTCGTACCGACGTCGTCGGGCAGGGCGTCGGCGGCTGTGGGCACCGCTGGCCGGCGGGCACGAGCAGGCCGCCAGGACAGGGCACCGACGGTTGCGGACAGCGGCCCGCGCTGTCCGGCTGTGCCCCGCCGGGGCAGGTGGAGCCGGGCGTCGGCGTCGGACACGGCTGCCCGGCCGACACCGTAGTCCCGTCGGCACAGGTCACCGGTTGCCGCGGGCACTGATCCTGCGAGGGTGCGGTTGATCCGTTCCAGCAGGTGACGGTTGGCGGCTGGCAGGTGCCGTTCGCGTCCCGTTTCTGTCCGGTCGGGCACGGCCGTGGTGGGCACTGTTCCTGGGTGGGCGCGCTGCTGCCGTCCCAGCAGGTCACGGGTTTGGCTGGGCACTGGTCTTGCGAGGGTGCGGTTGATCCGTTCCAGCAGGTGACGATTATCGGGTGGCAGGTGCCGTTCGCGTCCCGGGTCTGTCCGGTGGGGCATGGTTTCGGTGGGCATTTGTCAGTGGATGGTGCGGTTGATCCGTCCCAGCAGGTGACCGGTTTGGGTGGGCACTGTTCCTGCGAGGGTGCGGTCGATTCGTCCCAGCAGGTGACGGTTATCGGTTGACAGGTGCCGTTCGCGTCCCGTGTCTGCCCGGAGGGGCACGGCTGCGGGGGGCACTGTTCCTGGGTGGGCGCGGTTGACTTGTCCCAGCAGGTGACGGTTATCGGTTGACAGGTGCCGTTCGCGTCCCGTGTCTGCCCGGAGGGGCACGGCTGTGGTGGGCACTCCTGTACACCCGTTACCACCGAACCGTCCGGACACAGACGGGGACGGGTGCTGATCGCGGGGCCAGACGTGGCACCGGACCCGCCGTCCGAGGTGGAACCGAACTCGGTGTACGTCGCCACGTCGGCGGGCCTGAGGACCGGTGCCGTCGCGTCCCCGGGCAGTGTCCCCAGGATGCCCAGCAGGAGCAGCCCGGGAAGGAGAAAGGCGAGGGTCATCCTGCCGTGTCGAAGACGCCGCTCAGTTGCTATCGCCGAAAATCGCATGGCGCCCCCGCCCCGCGAAAGGAGTGACGGTCTGTCGCGCACCGGACAGTGCGTCAGACTGCCGTCTCGTTCGTGAGATGTGACAGTAACATCAGCGGCACTGCAAACAGTGGATTACTGGGGGGCGACCGTGGCCATTGTCGTGAGGATGACGCGGCGTGTTGCGGTACCGTTCGCCGTCCTGATGATCGTAGCGGTACTCGTAGTAGTTCCGTTAACGGGCCCAGCCCGTGCGGTGGATACCCGCGGTGCGGCCACCAGCGCGGCCAACAGTGCGGCCGGTGCCGGGGCTGTCGTGCTGGATGCCGCTGTCAACAACGTATCGGTTTCCGGGCGGCGAATTGTGCTCGACCCCGGCCAGCCCACCCACGTTGTCGTCGCAGTTCGTAATAATCGGAACGAACTGGCACAGATACGGTCAATCCGGGTGAGCGGGTCGACGTTGGGGCTGACTTTCTTCGTCTTCGACACCGCCGTCAAGATGGATGTTCCCGCGGGCACCTCGGTTACCTGGGAAGTCGACGTCGACATGGCCGAGCTGCGCGGACAGGCAACCGGGTTGCTGTCGATGCAGGTCGCCCTGCGGGACGCGACGCGCACAGTCGTCGCTTCGGCCAGCGGTATCGTCGACGTCCACGGCTCACTGGTTTCGACTTACGGCATGTTCGGACTGGGCCTGCTGCTGGTGACGATCTTCCTGTGGGCCGCGGCGCTGCTTGCGCTCGCACGCCATCGCCTCCCGCGGGACCGATGGCGGCGGGCCGTTCGGTTCGCTCCGGCGGGATGTGGGATCGGCTTCGTGGCGGTCGTGAGCCTGTCGGCGCTGCGGATCACTCCGCCGTCCGCCTCGTCCGACCTGACCTTCATCGCGGGTGCCGCCGGAATCGGCTTCCTGCTGGGCTATCTCACTCCCTCGCCGGCTCGATCCACGAGCGTCCCGCAATCGCCGACCTTCCCGGAATCCCCGCCCGCGCCCGCCGACCCCGACCAGTGGTTCCCAGACGATCGTTCCGGGATTACCGATCGAGTCTGGGATCATGAGCCGGGTGTCCATTATGGTGAGCCTTCGTGACCGCCGATCTCGCGCTGCCTCCGCAGGCGTTGGTAGCGGCTCTGCCGCGGTACACATTCGGGGCTGAACTCGGTCGCGGTGGATTCGGCGTCGTGTATGCGGCGCGGGATCCGCGCCTCGACCGGGATGTCGCCGTCAAGCATCTGCCGAACCGGATCGCGGTTGATCCCCAGATGCGCTTCCGGTTCGGTGAAGAAGGACGCGCACTGGCCCGACTGAACCACCCCCATATCGTCACGGTGCACGAGTACGCTGACGAGGAAGTGGCCGGCGGCGAGCTGGGCGTGCCGGAACAGGTCTGTGCCCTCGTGCTGGAGTACCTTTCCGGTGGAACACTCGCGCAACGTTTCCGCCGCACCGGCCTCACCATGGAACAGTCCTGCGCGGCTATGCTGGCTGTTCTTTCCGCGGTGCAGGCCGCTCACGACCACGGACTGCTGCACCGTGACATAAAACCTGGTAACGCCATGTTCGACGGCCGTGGCGTGGTGAAGGTGACTGATTTCGGGCTGGCCCGGGTAATCGGCGGGGAGACCACGCTGGCCTCTCGGGACGGCCGGTTCGTGATTGCCGGTACGCCCGGGTACATGTCGCCGGAGCAGGCTCGTGGTGATCATTTGGATGTGCGCACTGACGTCTACTCGGCTGCGGCGATGCTGTACCACCTGCTCGCCGGCAGGCTGCCCTACCCCACCGACGGTGGGTTCCAGCAGTTCCGGCACAGACAGGCGGCCGCTGATCCGCCACCGCCGGGGGCCGGGGTACCGGACGCGCTGGCGCGGCTGCTCCTGGGCGGGCTGGCCCGTGACCCCGACCGCAGGCCAGCAACGGCCGAACGTCTGGCCGAAGGCGTCGCGGCCGCGTCCAGGGCTTTCGGCCCCGGCTGGCTGGAACGGGCCGGTCTGCCGGTGCGTGACATCTCCCCGGCGGTCCGGGCGGCCCTGGCGTCGTCGGTGTCCGGGTCGGTGCGTCGCGACGAGTCCGCGCTGTCCACCCGGCTCGTGACGATCATTCCAGGCCGGCTGGACGAGCAGCCTTCACCGAGGATCGGCGACCTTGACTTTGCGTCCCTCGTGCCCGTACCCGAACTGGCCGGTCGGGGCTTAGGACGTGGACATCGCGCGGACCCGCCCGGGCTTCCCCCTCGCAGGCTGGCCGGGCTCGCCGCGGTCGCGGCCGCACTTGCTGTACTGGTTGCCGTGCTGTGGCCGTCGTCGCGGCCGGCGGTCGCCACCGATTCCGGCGCCACTGCCATCACGGTGGCCGGAGCCACGCCGCCGGCGGCCGCGCGGATCGACCTGGCCGAGCCGGTGGACATCCGCGGCACGGCGGTGGAGTCCGGGACGCTGAGGGTGAGCCTGAAACTGTCGGTGGCCGGCATCCCGCTGGGCACCGCGACCGGCGAGTCGGTGTCGGTATCCGCCGGGAAGCCCTGGCAGGTGCCGGTGACGGCTCCGCCGCTCACCCGCTGGCTGGCGGGAGGGGCCGTTGCGGGCCGGGTGACGCTCGACCGGCTGAACGGACGGAAGGACGTCCAGGATGTGACGATCGAGCCGCAGCAGACACCGCTGGCGAGCGCCATGGGTGCAGGCGGGGTGCTGGCCGCCCTGTTCGCGCTCGCCTACCTGGAATCGACCCGCCGACTGCTGCGCAACGGCGAGCACCCGCGGCCTGCGATGGTCGCGGCGGCTGCTCTGGGAGCCGTCTTCGGCCTCGGCGTCTGGCTGTCGGTGGCCACGTTGAGTCGCCATGTGCCGGTCGTTGCCGCGGGCGTGTGCTGCATCCTGCTCGGGGTGACCGCAGCCGTCGCAGCCGCTGTCGCGACCCGCCCACCAGCCTATAGATGATCTTTTGGGTGGTACCTTGACTACCATCGTGACCTTGACAGGACAAGGTCTACATGGATGGCGCGATCGTAGTCATCGAAGGGTGGGGCCGTAACCCGTGAAGTCAGATGTCCGGTTCTGAACTCGCCCGACGCCTGTTCGTCCCGGAGGAACGGTGGGGCTGGGAGTACGTGGACCCCGGCGTGAACCCGCACCCTCTTCATGACCGTCCACCGGTCTGGCATGAGCCATCGCCACCGGATACCAAAAGTTACGAAGACGATCTCGCGAATCGCATGCGTAAGCTCCCCAAGAGTCTAATTATTCCCGGTATTATCCTGATACTTGGCTGGCGCTACCTCGCTATCGGAGAGGTTTCTTGGGTTTTTATTGCCGTAGGATGGATCGGATTTCTGGTTTTCCAGATTGTTCGGCTCAAGCGGAAAATCGCCCAGGAAAAGGCTGGGTGGCAGGCTCATCGTGACGCCGAGTGGGAAAGATACCAGTCGGCTACCGCCGGTTGGCGGGCGGCGGTGGAAAGCCACGAGGCCGCCGACGACGCCCGGCGGGAGGCCGCGCCGTTGTTCCACGCGCTCGCGCCTCGGCCGACCGCGAGCCGAATCGACGTCTTCGGTGGTACCCGGGACGGGTGGGCGAGCCTGCTGGCGACCGTCGGGTCCTCGGTCCTGTCGGCCGGCGGCGGTATCCTCCTGCTCGACTTCAGCGAGCGTGGGATCGGAGACGGCATCGCCCAGCTCGCCGCCGCGGCCGCCTGTCCGGTAAGCGGAGTCGATCTTCCTGGCGATATCGGCAGGCTTGGGCTTCTGCACGATGTTGATCCCGAGGATGCCGCGGAGCTCCTCGCGGATGCCGTTGACACCGCCCGCCGGGGTGGTGATGATCCGACCCTTCGGGTGCTTGACGCCGAGATACTCGCGACCGTTGCCACCCGGCTGGACCTGCCGCTTACGTTCACCCGCCTCGCCGCGGGTCTGCGAGTGCTGCAGGGTCGCGACCGGGCGGACGACCGCGATGTCCTGTCACCTGGGGAAGCGGCCGCCATCGCCAGCCGGATGGACGCGTTGGGCGCAAGCGAGCGGATCCAGAATGAAATCCACTACCTGCGGGCGTGTCTGGAGCGGCTCGCCGGCCGGGACGAAACGGCGGCGGTCGCAGCGCCGCAGCCCTGGTGGCCGGTGCATGGGCTCCGGGTCATCGCGACGTCGAGCAACGACGCCTCCACAGCCCGTAAGGAATTCGCCGACCTGGTGTTGTTCCACGTTGTCCTGCATCAGCTCCGGCGCCGTCGTGGCGATGCCTCCCGCGACCTCCTGGTAGTCGCGGGCGGGGACCGGATGGGACTACCGGCGCTGGAAAGTATGGCCAGATATGCGGCCAACGCCGGTATTCGCCTCGTCAACCTTTTCGAACATCTCGCGGACGGCACCGAGCGCCTCATCGGTGCTGGCGACAGCGCTACGCTCATCATGCAACTCGGAAACGCGAAGGAAGCTGAGACCGCCGCCGAGTTCATCGGCCGCGGGCACACGTTCGTCATCTCGCAGGTGACGCGGCAGGTCGGCAGCAGCCTCACCACTGGGACGTCAACCAGCGCGGGGGGGAGTGTCACCGTCTCCGAAACCGAGGGCAAAAGTGGTTCACGAGGGAAGGGTGGAAGGCCGAACAGCTGGAACCGGTCGGTCACGGTTGCCCTGTCGGAGTTCTGGCAGAATACCGAAAGTCTGTCGACCACCGATTCCCGCCAGGACGGCGCAGTCATGCAGCGGGTCTACGAGTTCAGCGTCGATCCCACACAGATCCAGCGTCTTCCACCGACCGCGTTCGTTCTGGTCGACTCATCGCTGGGTGATCGTCGAGCCGCCTTCGGTGACTGCAACCCCGGCATCATTCTCCTACCGAGGGTCGCATCCACCCCTCGCCAGGCCGTACCGCCGGCGCCGCAGCAACAAAGGGTGCCACCGACCATCGACGCGCACGTTGTTCCGCCGAGCCTGGCGGCGGGAGATGCCGTCGATCAGCCTGAGATGATCACTCTGACGAAACCGCGGGAGCCGGATGCCGGGTAGCGGTGTCGGTGTCGGTGTCGGTGTCGGTGTCGGTGTCTGCACGAGTATCGGTGCTTTTTCGACCGAACGCTGCTACAGTGACCAAAAACATACGGGTGAACTATCATGATCATGAACACGGGGGAAACTATGGATGTCGTTGTTGCTGACGGTGGTTCCGGCGCCGCCGCTGGATTCGGACTACTGCTCCTCATCGTTTTCGGCTCCGCATTTTATTTTATTCCGACAATTATCGCGGTGGTGCGCAAGCGGCAGGTCGCCTCCGTATTTATGATCAATCTTTTCCTCGGCTGGACGCTCGTGGGATGGGTCGTCGCCGTCGCCCTCGCCGTGAGCAGTGCTGGTGCCCCGGTGCAGGTGAACGTCAATACCGTCAATCAGGCCTCGCCGGGTGGGTACATCCCGCCGGGTGGGTACCCGCCGGCCGGATACCCGCCGCAGGGTGGCTGGCAGGACCCGAACGCATACCCGCCCGTGCAGCAGCAACAGCAGCTTCCCCAGGGCGGCTGGCAGACCCCGCAGGCAGGCTGGCAGCCGCAGCAGCAGCCCTGGTCGACGGATCCCGGCGAGCAGAACTCCCCGCATCGAGGGGCATGATCGTGGCCTCCGGCCGTGCGACGAGAATTATGTTCGCACGGCCTTTGGCCTTGTACAGATTTCTTGGCCGGCTAGATTTCCCGGGAAAGCGGACCATAGGGGAACGTGTCCATGACTCCCCCTGGCGTGAACCCGTCCTCGTCTGAGGAAGGCGTGTCGACGGTGAACCCGTCCGGTCCGTACCGGGGTGGCGCGCTGTAGCCGCTGGCACGGTGCTCATCCAGGTATTGGGCGTGCTGGTCTGCATCTGGACCGTCGCCGGTATTTGGGGGGTCGACGTCCCGGTCGTCATGGTCGAGGTCCGGATGGTCGTAGGCGTCCAGCAGGTCCGGGTCGACATCCTCGGGAAAGAGATTGACGTTGTCGATCTCGCCGTGCATCTTCGAGCCGTTGAGGACGACCGGGATCTCCAGATCGCCGACGACGTGCTCGACGTAGAACGCACGGTTGCCGATGAGCCACAATGCGAATCCGGGGTCGAGCCTCGGCAGCATGTCCGAGGCGACGTCGGTGAGGTCCAACGCCCGCTGGGTGTCCGGGATCTGATCGGACGCCTGCTTGTACAGGATGCGGATCGCCGTTTCGGCGAGCAGACCCTTGGCCACCTCGACTGAATCCGGCGATGCCGAGAGCAGGTCGGAGATCCGGTGCGCGACGATCGCGTTCGCACAGCCCCACTGGCGGGCGAGCTTCTGCTGTGCGGAGAGCCGTCGGACCAGGCCCGCGAAGCGCATCAGCCGCCAGCACTCGTCATAGACGACATAGCGCTGGACGCCGTCCTGGCGCATGAGTGCCGCTTCCATCCATGCCTGCGCGCATGTCATGATCAGAGCGATCATCTCGTCGGAACCCTGGACCCGCTCGAGGTTGAGGACGGCGATCGGCCGATCGAAGTCCAGCGGGGATGTGGTCGGGCCGTCGAAGAGCCCGCCGAGCGCGCCATGGGTGAGCCGGCGCAGCGTCAACGTCGCATCCCGGGAGGAGTCCCGTAGTTCGGTGGCGGTCACCGGCAGGCCCGAGCAGTCGGCATCCGTCGGGTTCGTCATCGCGTCCAGGACGTGCGGCAACAGCGGAACGGCCTGTCGTTCGGTGGACGCACCGGTGATCTGCCGGGTCACGACGTCGAGGGCGAGATCCACGGCGGTGTGCTCGGACGGGGTGAGCGGCACTCCCTTCGCGGTTTCGATCAGCGAGGAGAGCAGTGCCGAGCGGGCCCGCTTGAGCTCCCGCGCCCAGTCTGCGTCGGTCATCCCGGGCGGGCGGGGCGGGGCGTCCAACGGGTTGAGCCGGGTGGACAGCCCCGGGCCGATGTAGGTCGGTTCGCAGCCGAGCCGGCGCGCCAGCCGGGTGTACTCGCCTTTGGGATCACAGGGGACCGCCGCCTGGTAACCGAACGCGGCTCCTCGCGAGATCAAGGTCTTGAGCAGGGAGGACTTGCGCGAGCCGACCGAGCCGAACACCGCGAAGTTCGGGTTCTCGATGACCTGCTGGCGGTAGAGCTCGAACACGTCGAAGACGAAGGAGTCGCCCGACCAGACATGGCGCCCGATGTACATCCCGGGCGCGCTGAGGCCGGCGTCCACGACGAACGGGTAGATGCCGGCGATCTGCGCGGTCGTCTCCATGTGGGACGGCAGCCGTAGCTTGTGGAAGATCCGGCCGGCGTGCGGTCCGACCAGGCGCGGCGCTTGCTCGCCGCGGCGCAGCGCTGCCCGGGCCCGCCGGATCGCCGCGCGTTCGGCTCCGGCCGCGGCCCGCTCGGCC
>NZ_CAUVXL010000270.1:1195-63670 GCF_963555915.1 Protofrankia sp. Cas4 | reverse complement strand
GCGCAGCGCTGCCCGGGCCCGCCGGATCGCCGCGCGTTCGGCTCCGGCCGCGGCCCGCTCGGCCCGCGCCGCCTCACGTTCGCCCCGTTGCGGCTCCCCCCGTTCCCGGCGGGCCGCCCGGTCCGTTCTGGCTCCCTGCGATCGGTCGACCGTCATGACACCCCCACAGCCAGCGGAAGCGCGGCAACGCTGAACCCCTGGTCCTGTTCGCCGACCAGCCGGACCATCTCCAGGCGGCTGCGCGACGCCAGGGTCTCGGCCTCGCCGCACGCCTCGGCAAGGCCGTCCAGGTCGTCCGCGGAGACGGTCACGAACCCGTGGAAGCGGAACGCGCCGAACCCCGCGATGAGCTCCTGCTCACGGCGTTCCACCTCGGAAGCCTCAGCCATGTCACGCTGAGTCGTCACCTTACCGACCTTGTCCCGCATCTGCTGCTCCCCGAGGTGGGCCATCCGGCGGCGGTTGACGGTCTTCTCGGCCTTGCGGCCCGGCATCGGTTCGACGACGAGGGACACCGTCCGCCGGCAGGTCGTCTCCATGAGCAGCGGCGCGAGGAATGCCGCCGGGGACGGGACCCGCGGCCAACCGTTGATCCAGTATGTGGTGTGGAACCCGGAGTCGGTGCGGTAGTGATCCCAGGCGGCGACCGCACGAACCGGGCCGGCGATCGCCGGATCGATACCCGAGGGCAGGCCGGCGAGCCCACCGGCCCGGTCGGACGCGGCACCGCCGCGAGCGTCGATCATTTCGATCGAGTAGGGATCGTAGGTGGTGCGGATCACCGCGGCCAGGGCTCGCGGCGGCAGCCAGCCGACCGTGTTGATCGATGCCCTGGCCAGCGCCGCCTCCATCGTCCGCAGCTCGCCGAGCAGCACCGTGCAGGCCGCGTGGTCACCACCGCCGGCGCGTTGGATCGCCCGGCGTACGTCCCGGGTCCGCAGTTGGAAGGACAGGAAGGTCTCGTGGCGCCGTGCCACCGGGCCGGCGGCGTCGATGACCTCCTGGTACGCCTGCGCCGCCCAGGAGCTGTCATGGTTGCCCCGGACCCGCCAGTGCCGTTGCAGCTGGTCACCGGAGTCCGGCAGGGTGCGTTCCAGCCACTGGATCCGGGACAGCCGGCCGCCGCCGATAGTCAGCCCGGCCAGCAACTCGCCCCAGGCGTCCACTCTGGCCTGCTGGTCACCGGATTCCAGCAACGCGAACTGGCTGCCCTGCACCTGCAGGACGGCGGTGAACGTCCCTCGTCTGACGTCCTTCACGATCGCCACGTAACGGCTGTTGCCAACCGGTACCGACAGCATCACCAGGGATGACAACGGCCCTGGCAGCGCGGTCCTGGAGAGGTGGTCGGCGTCATCGCCGGTTCGGAACAACGCCCCGCGGAACACCGTCTCGCCCATCACCTTCTGCATTGTGAAACCGACAAGAATCGGCACCCACTGATCGAGGTTACGGTCGTCGACACGGACGAACGCGATGAACCCCAGGGCGCCCGCCAGCGCGAGCCACCCAGGAGCCAGTATGACCGGAGACCGCAGCGCTCCGAGGATGCACAGCATCACCCCGACCATCAGCCCCAGCTGCGGCCAGCGCATGCCCAGCAGGATCCCGCCGCGTTCCAGCGGCCCGAAGCGGTAGCTGCGTTCGGCGACCACGCCCGGCTCAGCTTCTTCCGGTACGGGTCGGGTGGATCGGCGGCGGCGGTGTGGTCACCTTGGGCGACGTCACGGGCGGCCGTGACGGTATCGACGGCGACCCGGTCGATGCCGCAGCCCTTGGCGGCGCGGCTCGGGGAATCGCGGCTCGGGGAACGCGCGCGGAGGTGCCGCCGCGCGCCGCGGAACCACCACCCGTGGCCCGGGCCGCGGTCTGGGCCGGCTGGCCTCCGCTGGCTTGAGCACCGGCGGCCTGAGCACCGGCGGCCTGAGCACCGCTGGTCTGACGTGCACGAGCGGTCGGTGTGCCGACCCGAGTCGCCGGGCCGGTTGCGGACCCGCGGCGGCTGCCCGCCCTGGCCGTGCCACCGGCGCTGACCGGGGCGAGATCGCCGGTGACGGGCCGGCCCGCGTCCACCCCCGACCCGCTCCGTTGTCGGCTCTGCAGCCGACCGCCGATACCCCGGAAGGTCTCCCGCGACGACGAGCCGAGCAGCGCGCCCGCGCCGTGGCCGAACGTTGCCGCGCCGCGTTTACCCGCCGAGCCGATCGCCTGCATGATCTGGACGTCGGCCATCCCGATCACATAGAGGAGGGCGAGTGGCGAGAAGACCGCGGCGGCCATAATCACAATGCCGCTGAGAATCGTCAGTGTCTGGTCCATGGCCGACCCGGTCGCGTCGCTGGCAATGCTCGCGCCCAGGGTGAAGATCGCATAGATGACGGGCTTGGCGAAGACGAGCGCGGCGAGGATCTCCACCGCTCGCTTCATCCAGTTGCGGGTCGACATCGCCGGCTGCCCGGCAAGATACAGCGGGATGAACACGGCAACCGCGATGATGGCTACCTTGCGGATGTAGAGAACCAGGAAGAGCGCGAACGAGAACAGCGCGACGAGCAGCGACAGAACCATGTCGAGAGCGAAGTTGCCCTGTTGGGGGAGAGCTCGAAGCTGAGCCACCAGGCTTGCGCCCAGCGGCGCGCCGTCGCCGAACGATTCGGAGATGCCGTCGCTGGCGGAAAGCAGCATCTGTAGGAGAGCCAGCACGACAAAAGAACCGATGATCGCGGTGCCGGTGGACGCGAGAGCGCGGCCGAGAATGTGCGGGTCCCCGCGCACGGCGCCGACAATACAGGCACACATGAACAGGCCAGTGACGACCAGGATCGCCACGCCGAAGACGATGTTGTAGTTCTTGACGACGTAGTCCTGGTTCAGGTCGATCGCGGTCTTCTGCGCGGCGAAGCTGAACACGGATGCCGACAGGTCAGCCGCCATGTTGGCGAACGCCGTACCCACCGAGTCTAGAAAGCTCCCGGTGCCATCAGAGATATTACCCTTGAGAGGGGTAAACGGATTAAAGCTGATCGCAATTACATTAGCGCCATCGACCTGGGCATTCATGATCCAGGGCCTCCCACGTATGTGAACCGCTGGTATCCCTCGGCAGCTCTTTCGGTTATGAAAGGACCGCCTGGACCATCGTTAGCGTCTACGATCTTCCAGTCATCCCCGAGCCAGTGTACTACGCATGTATCAGTTCCCCAGCGTACTTGAGGGAGGAGGTTTACGTCAGCATTTTCGTAAGCTCCGAAGCTGGCTGAAGACCAAATCGACACGGTTACAGCGTCGAGTGTTTTCTGCTGAACCTCGAATCCGAGAATGCGAGAGTTGAAGCTGATTTTCGGATCGTTAATAGACGTTGCACCAAAGCTTGTTGCATTCTTTTTGTCAACTTCAATGATGCGATCTGCGAGTTTGCTTGCCGCTGCTGTTTCGGATATTGATGTCAATACTGCATGTATGTGCGATGGTTCCCGATTACGAGCGAATGAGTAGGCGGCGACGTAGTTGCCGCAGGCGCTTATGGCGCCGGCTTCGGTGTGGGGGTAACCGACCGGAATCCCGAACTCGTTGGTGCGCGTCGGCATACCCGGCAGTCCGAGCCCGGCAGGTGTCGCGGTGGCGGGTGTCTGGGGCGGGCTCGTCCCGGGCTGGCTGGTACCGCTGTCGCTGGGCTTGGCCACGACGGCGGTGGACGCCTCCGCATCGGGCCGGGCGCTTCCCACTGGCTCGACCGGCGACCGGGCAACGGGTGCCTTCGATGCGGGAAGTAGATAGCGGCCGAGCAGGAGACCGATGATCAGCGCTACCACGCCGATTGCCGCCAGGAGGCCGACGAGACTGCGTGCATCCCAGTCAGGCTCGTTGACCAACGTCCCCTCCCTCGGTGTGACAGCCATGGACGTGCCTGCTCCGGCAACGACAGCCGACCCATCATCCCAATATCAGCCGGTCGGGATGGCAGGAACAGGTCAGAACGGCCACGGCGGGGGCGTCTGGTCGTGGTCCCCGGGCTCGAGGACCCGGACGACAGCCGGTCTGTCCAGCGCCTTGGGCTGGTCCGGGGTGCCGGACGACGCGGTCGCTCCGGTCGCGAGGAAGAAGTTGACGACGGCCGCCGCGGCCCCGACGAGGAAGGCGAGCCCGAAGCCGGCGAGCACACCGCTCTTGCCGATCGTCGAGGCGCGGTCGAGGCCCATCCGCTCGCCGAGCGCCCAGGCGATGCCGCCGAGAAGCACGGCAGCCACGGCTGCGATCACGGCATACGCGGCGAGGCCGTTGACGAGATCCTTGAGCGCGTTGATCCCAGGCGCTTTGGTGTCGTCGGGCTTGATCTGGACCTGGGCGAGGACGACCGTTACCTGCGCGGTCGCGGCTTGAACGATCATTGCTGTTCCCTTCCTGGGTTCAGGTCGGCGCGCAGATCGTCGGATGATACGCCCGGAACTGAGCTGCGATCATGTACGGCGTGGCTGTGAACGGCGGCTGTGTCGTCGGTCTCATTGTTGTCGACGCCGATGTCGTCCGGCTCGCGGCACGCGTCAACGACGGTGGCGGCCAGCCGGAGAAACGCCCGCCGGCTGCGCCACCGCAGTCGGGAGAACGGAATCGGCACCGCGTTGCGCTGCCCTCGACCAGCGTTGTCTCCCCGCTTGGCGCTGTTTCCCGGACGGGTACGAGCTGCCTCCGTAACAGTGTCGTCCAGCCGTGCGTCATAGGGAATACGGACCATCGCATCGACCCGCCGAGCCAGCTTGGCCGCGGCAGACCGGGTCTGAGGCGACCATCGGCCGCGCCGGACCGATATTGCGGCGACGATCACGGTTGGCGGCGGGCCGCCAGGGTGCGTCCGAGGACCGCCTGAGCCGCGCAACGCGGCTGCCGCCTCGGCGAGATCGCCGGGGAGCGCCGGCACGACCAGCACGACGACGCCGGCTCCGCCGAGCGTGACCGACGCCAGCGGCGAGGTCGGGTCGAGCGGGGCGTCGACGAGCACGAGCGGGTAGACCGACTCCAGCGTGCTGAAGGCTGAGGCGAGTACCTGGGGGGTGAGCGGGCCGGGTACCCCGGCCGGCACCAGCGCGGGCGGGCCCGTTGCGGTGTGACCGGCCGGACCCGGTGCGCCAGCGCGTGGCCGGCCCGACGGGGGAGTTGCCGGCACGACGGGTTCGCTCGGCCGGCAGCCAGGCAGGACGTCCAGGCCTGCGCAGTCTTCACTCGGGTATGCGCCGTCGGTGCCACCGTTGATCAGCCAGCGGAGTTCACCGACCGGTCGTGCCGCTCCACCCCGGCGGGCCCGATAGGAGATCGCGTCCGCGACGAGGTCGCTGACGGTCGCCGACGGGCATGCGCCGGCGCGCTCCGCAAGCGGGATACCGAACGCGGTGTCCATGGCGTGGTCCGTCGCGTCCGCGGTGCGCTCCAGATCACCGGAGAGGTCGACGGCGACCACGGGTTCAGCGCGGACACCTGCGAGCGTCATGCCGATCATTGCGGTGACGGTGGTGCGTCCCGAACCGCCGGCCAGCCCGGTGACCGCCACTCGCCAGGAGCCTTGCAGCGGTGCGGCGGCCCGGTCCGCGAGCGACTCCCGGATGGGGATCTCCTCCCACGGCTCCAGCGCGGCGACGTCATCCCACGGTTCCTGCCAGGGCCACAGCTCCTGGCTGCTCCGGTGTTGGGACACCACCGCGGGTAGACGTGCGGACTCCGCCGGCTCCGCGGGCTCAACCGGCTCCGCGGGCTCAACCGGCTCCGCGGGCTCCGCTGACGGTGCCGGCTCAACCGCCTGTGCCCGCGTTGGCGGCGCAGCCGCGGAAGCGGCATGAGTGCGTCGCCTTCTGCCGTCCAGGCGCACGACTGTGGGCCGGCCTTCGGTGGCATCCGGCGGGCCACTGACGGCCGGCCCTGGGTTGACGGCCGGTCCCGGGTCGACGGCCGGGCGTGCGTTGACGGCCGGTGGGGGCGGCGGGGCCGGTGCCGGCGCTGCGGTCTGTTCGGGGATTTCGGTCTGTTCGGGGGTCACGGTCTGTTCGGCGATCACGGCCATGGGGCTGTCGGCGGCCAGCAGGCCTGCCGTGTCATGGAGGAGGAAGGTCTCGGCCTGGCGGGGGTCGTCGACCGCGGCGCGGTCCTCGTCGTTCGGGCCACCGCGCAACCGGCGGCGCAGGCGACCGCCCGCCCGTCCTGCGCCCGCTGGGTCCTCACCGCCGGCGCCGGCGCTGGCACTGCCGGTCCCTGAGCCGGTAGCGGACCTGGGTGTCGGGATCGGGTCGGTGGGGGCCGCGCCACGGGTCGTCGAGGCCGGACGTGGGGTCGGCGCGGGTATGCGGGCACCGATCAGCGAGACGGGACGTGCGTCACCGTCCTCACCGTACGGTTCCTGCGATACATCGGTCACGCGCTGTCGACCTCCGTGGTAGTCTCCGGCTGGTTGATGCCTATTGCCGTTACTTGTGGTTAGTTGGTTCGAGCTTTGGACGGATCGATGTAACACGAGTAGTTCAAGTATGACAAGGCCCCTTCGGGGCTCGTCACGGTGCCTTGTATGGGTGTAACTTCCGGCGCCAGCGACGATGTGCTCGGGAAGGGGGTCGTCGCGTGGCACAGGAAGGCGTCCCGGTGGCGGCGTTGGCGACAGGCAGAGATCCTGCGGACGATGACGTGCTGACGGTCGACGAGCTTGTCGCGTGGTTGCGGCTCTCGGAGAGCACGGTGCTCAAGCTCCTGTCCGAACGGGAGATCCCGGCCCGAAAGGTGGGGCACCAGTGGCGCGTCCGCCGTGGCCGGGTCCGGGACTGGCTGGACGGCAGGGAGTGATCTGTCCTGGCTCGTCCGTTGAGTCGACGCCATCCCGGCGGGCGTCCAGGATGATCGTGCTCGTGATCGCGTTGCTGCTGCTGGCGGGTGGCGGGTCCGCCTGCTCGGCGATTCGTGACGTCGCGGCTCGGGCGAGCGCCGTCCCGTCCACGACCGGACCGCCGCCGGCCGCGAACGTGCCGTCCGGCCCTCCCCTCGCCACCGCCTCACCGCCCGCCTCCACTCCGCTGGACACCCATGATCCTGCAAGTGTCGCCGCGGACTGCTTCGTGCGCTGGCAATCCTTTGACGCGCGGGCCGACAGCGGGCCGAACGCCGGCCTGCCGCGTGCCCGCGACTGCATGACCCCGGACTTCTTTGCCCAGCTCAGTGGGCAGGGCCTCGGTGACGACTCCGCGCAGGGACCGACCAGGGCATGGCTCGAACTGCAGGCGGCCGGCACCCGGTCCACCGTCGTCGTCCTGGCGACATCCCCGCTGGGCGGTATAGACACCAGGGCGACCGGTCGGGTGGTGCTGCTGCTCAACGTGCGGCGCACGACAGTGAGCGACCACACCGGCGGCCGGGTGGAGACGGTGTCCAACCCGCTCCTGACATTGCTGCGCCAGACCGACGGCACCTGGCTCGTGGCCGCGGCGGATCTCGCGAACTCCTACGGCGACGCGCCGGGCCGGTAAGCCATGGCGTCGG
This sequence comes from Protofrankia sp. Cas4, assembly GCF_963555915.1. NCBI lineage: Bacteria > Bacillati > Actinomycetota > Actinomycetes > Frankiales > Frankiaceae > Protofrankia > Protofrankia sp. Cas4. Next base: position 56,161 of record NZ_CAUVXL010000270.1, on the reverse strand, counting down.
GAGCCGGCCGGGTGCATCGGCGGCAGTGGTTGCTCTGGACCGGTGTGGGCCTCATGGGCTCCATCATCGCGTTCGTCTTCGTGGTCATGGCAGTAGTTGTGATCATTGCCGGCCCCTTCATCGGCAGCAACGGCTCCGGCCGGAGCAGGGTCATCACCAATGGGGACGGGATCCCGCCCGAGTACCTGCCAATGATCGTCGATGCGGCGGCCAACGCCGGCTGCGGCGAGGTCACCCCGGCTGTGCTGGCCGCCCAGCTGCATCAGGAGTCCGGCTTCAACCCGACCGCCCAGTCCGGTGTCGGTGCGATGGGTATCGCCCAGTTCATGCCAGGGACGTGGGCGCTGCACGGCCATGGGGATGTGTGGAATCCGGCCGATGCCATCCCGGCCGCGGCCCGTTACGACTGCGCGGTGGCCGCGTCCGTGGCGTCGGTTCCCGGTGATGCGCAGGAGAACATGCTCGCGGCCTACAACGCGGGGCCCGGGGCCGTACTGGCCTACGCGGGTCTCCCGCCGTATCCGGAGACCCGCAATTACGTGCGGACCATCCTCGCGCGGGCGCAGGTCTACGGCGATTCCGTTGCGACCGGTGCCCCGGTGTCGGCCGCCGCGGTCGCTCCGGTGGTGGCATTCATGCGCTCCCAGCTCGGCAAGGCCTATGTGTGGGGCGCGACCGGGCCGGACACCTGGGACTGCTCGTCGCTGGTCCAGGCGGCCTACGCCCAGATCGGGGTGTCGCTCCCGCGGGTCACCGTCGATCAGATGCGGGCTGGCCCGGTCGTCTCCGGCGTCGATCCGCAGCCCGGTGACCTGCTGTTCATTCCGGGTGCGGACGGCACGCCCGCGGCCCCCGGCCATGTCGGGATGTACGTCGGTGACGGGCGGGTGATCGCCGCGAAGGGCGCCCGCTGGGGCGTCGTCGAATCGGACCTGTCGGACTGGACGTCGATCGTCGCGGTGACGCGTCCGCTCGCCGGTCCGTGAGTGTGCGGGCGTCGTCATGCGACAGCGGTGACAAAGTGGGAGATTCCGTCCGCAATGCTTGCGAGCAGACTGACCGCCGACTGGACCAGACCGGCCGCGTCGGCGGGTGTGTTCGCAACGTAGAAGATCACAAACGCGATTGCGCACACCGGTGCGAGCTTCTTCATGTCAGACCTCGCGGGGAAGACGGGGTGGACAGGCGCCGTCCACGATGACCGGAGCCTGTCGCTACTCACGCTGATCCGACACGCCGACAACTCATTTGAGTAACCAGATGGCTACGGGTGGTGCCTTCTGTCCCGGCCGCCGGGTGACCTCAGTGACTGATTCACCGAGTTCGCCGAGTTCACCGGGTTCATCGTTTTCATCGTTTTCATTGGTTGTGCTTCAGCACGGTCGAAATGGACCCGTCGCCGGCGATTCGTCTGACCAGGCCGTCGTACTGCGCGACGTAGACCGCGCCGGTAGCGTCCACGGCCACACCGGTCGGGCCGTAGACGCGGGCTTCGCGGGCGTCACCTCCGTCGCCGAGCACTGTCGCCGCATGTGCCCCGGCGACGGTGCTGATGCGGCCGGTGGCTGCGCTCACCAGGCGGATGGCGTTGGTCCCGTACTCGGCGATGTAGAGGTCACCGTTGGGCGCCAGCGTGATCCCGTCAGGCTCGTCGAGCGCGACATCAGTCGCCGGGGAACCGTCTCCGATGCTGCCGATCGCCGGCGGCGAAGGTGTGGCTGACGGCGTGGACGGCGTGGACGGCGTGGAGGCTCCCGTCGGTGGTGCCTTACCCGCGACGCGGGTGATGATCCCTTTCGGGTCGATCTTTCTGACTGTCCTGGTGCCGGTGTCGAGGATGTAGATGCTGCCGTCCCCGGCGACGGCGATGTCCGTCGGTCGGGTCAGCAGAGCCTGGGTGGCCGGGCCGCCGTCGCCGGAGCTTCCGCCTCTGCCGGTCGGGCCGCCGGTCCCGGCGATTGTGTCAATCTTGCCGTCGGCGCTGACCCGACGCACGCGGGTGCCCTCGGTAATGAGAATGTTGCCGTCCCTGTCGACCGCAACACCCTGCGGGTAGGACAGTTCCGCGCTGGTCGCGTTACCCCGGTTGTTTCCCGTGAATCCCTGTTTTTTCGGACCAGTGCCCGCGACCACGGTGATGGCGCCACTGCGTTCGATTGCGAAAACCTGGCCGTCAGAGGCACCGGAGACGACGTAGACCGATCCGTCCGGGCCGACCGCCACGGCGACCGGCTGATCGATCACCTCCTTTTGAGCCGCTGTCGGGCTGACCGGCTCCGTGCCGTTGGGCGGCCTGGTTGTCGACGGCGCGGTGCTTGTCGGCGTCGTCGTCGTGGACTGTGGCGGTGACCCCGCCAGCCAGGTGGCGTGCCCGGCCGGGTCGATGGTGATGACCCGGCCGAGGATCGCGTTCGCGATGATGATGTTCCCGTTCCGGTCGATCGCGAGACCCGCTGCCAGCGGCAGTTCGTAGACCAGGGTGTCGCCCGCGTATGCGCCTGTGCCCGGCCTGGGGCCGGAATCGGCGAAGGTGAGCGCGAGCGCGAGCGCGGCACCGGTGGCGACCAGCGCCGCGGCGAGTGCGGCAGCCATGATCCGGTTGCGCCGTACACCGAGCAGGCGGCGTGGGCCGGGCTGTCGCCGCGTCGGATTCGGCCCTGCGTCGAGCCTCGCCGCCAGCACTGCATTCGGCCCTGCATTCGGCACCGGCACCGGCACCGGATCGGCCGCCGCCCTGACGGTGAACGGGCCGGAGTTGGTGGTGTTCGCGGACACGCCGTCGCGGGCCGCAGCGGTGATGACGTCGGGCAGGGTTGTCGGCACCTCGCCAGCGGTGAGCCACCCCGGGCCGAAGGCCCCCGCCGCGGCCACGGCGAGGTCGACGGCGAACTCCTGGGCGGATGCCTGCCGCGCCAGGGGGTTCTTCGCCAGGGCACGCCCGATCACGGCGGCGATCGCCGCCGGTGCCTCGATGAGCGGCGCCGGCGCTACGTTGAGGTGGTGGTGCAGGATCGCCGCGACCGTCAGGTTCTTCTCGAACGGCGGCCGCCCCGCGAGTAGCTCGTAGACGACCAGACCGAGCGCGTACAGGTCCGTTGCGGGGCTGAGGCGGTCGCCTGCGATCTGCTCGGGTGCCATGTAACGGGGCGTACCGACAAGCCCGGTGGTCGTTGTCGCCGTGGCTTCGAGAATCTTGGCGATGCCGAAGTCGGCCACCTTGAGCAGGCCGGTGTCGGTGAACAACAGGTTGTCCGGCTTGACGTCCCGGTGCAGCACGCCTTTCGCGTGCGCCGCGGCAAGCGCGGTGGCGGCGGCCAGCCCGATGGCGCAGGCCCCTGGTTGGCTGAGCCCGGATGCGAACCGTTGGCGCAGGCTGCCGCCGGTCAGCTTCTCCATCACCAGCAGGCACAGGCCGTCGCGTTCCACGTAGTCGTAGACGCGGACGACGTGGGGATGGTCGAGTCCGGCCAGAACCCGCGCCTCCGCCACGAAGCGTTCCCGGATGTCCTCGGCCCCGCTTGTGTGCTCGTGCAGGACTTTGATCGCGACATCCCGGCGGATCAGCCGGTGGCGGCCGGCGAGCACGGCGCCGAAGCCCCCGCGGCCGAGTTCGTCGCCGACGTCGTAGTCCGGCAACGCGGCCGCCACTCGCTCCCGATCGACTGGCATGTCGTACTTCCGCCTGTTCTGCTTGACCCTCTGGGACTATCCGGTCCTGGCGATGGTCGTGATGACACCTGTGGAGTCGACCCTGCGGACCCGGTCGTTCTTGTCGTCGGCGATGTAGAGGTTGCCCGCGCCGTCGACAGCGGTGCCGGTCGGGCTTGACAGCTGCGCCCGGGTGGCCGGGCCGCCGTCGCCTGCGTAGCCTTCGGTCCCATTGCCGGCCACGGTCGCGATCCGTCCGTCGGCACCTACTCGCCGGATGCGCTGGTTGCCGTAATCGGCTATGTAGAGGACGCCGTCGGGGCTGACCGCGACGCTCGGGATGCGCAGTTCCGCGGCGGTCGCCAGGCCGCCGTCCCCGCCGTAGCCGTAGGACCCGTTGCCGGCCACGGTGCTGATCATTCCGTTCGGGTCGATCTTGCGGACGCGTTCGTTGCCGAGATCCGCCACGTACAGCGTGCCGTCGGCGGCGATCGCCAGCCCGTTCAGGTTGTTGAACTCGGCCGCTGTGGCTGGGCCGCCGTCGCCGGCGAAGCCCTTGGTTCCGTTACCGGCCACTGTTGTGATCACACCGTCCGGGCTGATCCGTCGGATGCGCTGGTTGTTGTAGTCGGCGACGTACAGGGTGCCGTCGGCGGCCAGCGCCAGCCCGTTCGGTTCGTTTAGCTGGGCCGACGTGGCCAGGCCGCCGTCCCCGGTGAAGCCGGCCGTCCCGGTACCCGCGATCGTCCTGATGATCCCATTTGTATCAATCTTCTGGATGTGGTTGTTACCGGAGTCGCTGAGGTAGATGTTCCCCGCCGCGTCCAGGAGCGTCGCGGCCGGGCTGTGTAACTGTGCCTGGTTCGCGGGTCCGCCGTCCGGGGTGGAGCCACTGGTCCCGGTGCCGGCGACGGTGACCACGGTCCCGTTTTTACTGATCTTGTGGATCTGGTGGCTCGTCCAGTCGGTGATGTAGAGCGCGCCCGCCTTGTCGATGGTGACGTCATAGGCGTCCAGCCCCGCCACGGTCAGCGTCGGGCCGGCATAGGCCACGCCGGGGGAGTACGTCGCGGACAGCGCGGCTGACCTGGTGCGGTGGTTTCTGGCTGTGACCAGTGCGACACCGGTGATCAACGCGAGTACCACGGCGCAGGAGACACCCACGACGAGCCAGGTCCGGCGCGACGGCCGGGCTGATTGCGTAGGGTAGTTTTTCCATTCCGGCGGATAGCCGGATGTCGGTTGCGGTCCGGACGGTCCGGACGGCCCGGACGGCCCGGGACCCCGACCGGCCGGTGGGACGAACGGGTTCGCCTGCCACCAGCCGGAGCCGGCCTGCGCCGGCTGCGGCCGAGGTTGGCGGGCCGCCGCGGGATCGGGATGGGCCGGCGGGAACTGCCCCGGGGCGAGCCGGGTCGGCGGCGTGACCGCTGCCGGCGGTACCCACGGGTCGGCATTCAGACGCTGTCCGCGTGGATCGCCGGGCGCAGCGGTCGCCGGCGGCCGGAGACCGGACCGGCCCGGCCACGGGTCCTGGCCGCCAGGTACCTGGCCGCCCGGTATCCGGCTGCCCGGCGGGTGTGGGTTCGACCGGGCCGGCGGCCGCTGCGCCGCGTGTCGGATCTCGTCGTCGAGGCGGACCTTGATGCCGGACTCGGCGAGCCAGTCCGGGCTGAACGTGTGCGCGGCAGCCCCGGCCAGTTCGAGCGCGAACTGGGTCGCGCTCGGGAACCGGGCGGCCGGGTCCTTGGCGAGCGTGCGCATGATCATCGCGCTGATGGCGTCGGGCACGCCGTCCAGCGGCGGTGGCGTCACGTTGAGGTGATGGTTGACCAGCGCGCCCACGGACAGGGTCCGACCGAAAAGTGGCCGACGGGCCAGTAGCTCGTAGAGCACCCCGCCGAGTGCGTAGAGATCGGTGGAGGTGTACAGGCGACCTCCGGTGATCTGCTCGGGGGCCATGTATCGAGGCGTCCCGAGAACACCGCTCGCCGTCGTCTCGGTGCCTTCGAAAATCTTGGCCACGCCGAAGTCCGTGACTTTGAGAAGCCCGTCCGAGGCGAACATCATGTTGTCGGGCTTGATGTCGCGGTGCAGGACGTTGTGGGCGTGCGCGGCATCCAGTGCGGCCGCCGCGGCGAGGCCTAACGCGCAGACGGCCTCGGGCGACATCGGGCCGACCGCCACGCGCTGACGCAGTGTGCCGCCGGGAAGCAGCTCCATGACCAACAGGCAGGTGCCCTGATGTTCGACGTAGTCGTGGATACGCACGACATGCGGATGGTCGAGTTCGGCGAGTACCCGCGCCTCGGCAAGGAAGCGACCGCGCAGGTTCGCGTCGTCGGCGGTGTCGAGCAGGATTTTGATCGCGACATTCCGGCCGATCAACCGATGGCGGCCGCCGAGCACCAGCCCATAGCCGCCACGGCCCAGTTCACCGTCAACCTGGTAGCCGGGGAGCGCGGCCTGCACCAGCGAGCGATCGATCAACAAAGGTCAGGTTCCGTTCGCCACCGTACGGATGACATTGGCCGCATTCGTGCCCGTCGGTGGCCGTGCCGACAACCGACATCTCTTTCTGTGCTCCAGAGACCGCGGCCTCCGGGTGCGCGATCTGACGATCGTCGCGCGCCCTTTGGCCCTCCGGCCACAAATCAGTGGCCTCCGGGTGCGCGATCTGACGATCGTCGCGCGCCCTTTGGCCCTCCGGCCACAAATCAGTGGCCTCCGGGTGCGCGATCTGACGATCGTCGCGCGCCCTTTGGCCCTCCGGCCACAAATCAATCGTGAGTGTACGACTGTGGCCACCCGTCGCTCTCCCGGTGGTCCCGGGCGACTGTGACAAATTGGTGACAGACATCACAGTAGCTCCAGATTGATGACCTTATGGATCCATTTGTTTACTTTCTGTTATAGGGTGGCATGTCCGCGATGGCGGCGATCCGGTGCCCCGCGGCACCGCCCGCCCGGTGACTCACCCGGTGACGCGCGCGGTGACCTGGCCGGTGACGTGGTGACGTGGACCTGGCGTGGGGCATGCAGGATCGTGAGCGTGTCGCCGACGCGCCCGCGGCCATCGGACTGGGAGGTCCCGAAAGATCATGTCGCCTATCGAGCCGTCCATTGATGCTGTCCAGCACGCGTCCCCCATCATGGGAACGCCGGAATGGGCAGCGCTCGACAAGCACTTTGCCGAGATTGCCGACGTCCACCTGCGCAACCTGTTCGCCGACGACCCGAACCGGGGCGAGACATTCGCCGTGGAAGCCGACGGGCTCTATCTCGACTATTCCAAGAACAGGGTCACCGACCGGACGGTGGCTTTGTTGACGGCCCTTGCCGAGCGGGTGCGACTGCGCGCGCAGATCGAGGCGATGTTCACGGGACAGCGGATCAACACGACCGAGCGCAGAGCCGTGCTCCATGTCGCGTTGCGCGCTCCCGCGGACGCCGTCGTCGAAGTGGACGGCGTGAACGTCGTTCCCCAGATCCACGCCGTGCTCGAGCGGATGTCGGTCTTCGCGGACAAGGTCCGTTCCGGCGTCTGGACCGGAGTTACCGGCAAACACATCCGGACTGTCGTCAACATCGGGATCGGAGGTTCGGATCTCGGGCCGGCCATGGCATACGAGGCTCTGGTGGATTACTCCGACCGGTCGATACAGTTTCGTTTCGTATCGAATGTGGACGGCACCGACATCTGGGAGGCGACCGCCGACCTCGATCCGGCCGAGACGTTGTTCGTCGTGTCGTCCAAGACCTTCACGACCCTGGAGACGCTCGCGAACGCCCGCACCGCGCGGGCCTGGGTGGTCGACGGACTCGGTCCGGACGCGGTTCCATTTCATTTCGTGGCAGTCTCGACGAACACGGAAAAAGTGACGGAGTTCGGTATAGACAGCGCGAACATGTTCGAGTTCTGGGACTGGGTGGGCGGGCGCTATTCGCTGGACTCGGCGATCGGCCTGTCCCTGATGCTGGCGATCGGGCCAGACAACTTCCGGGACATGCTCGCTGGATTCCACGCGATGGACGTCCACTTCCGGACCGCTCCGTTCGAGCGGAACCTGCCGGTGCTGCTCGGTCTGCTCGGCCTGTGGTATCGGGACTTCTTCGGTGCGCAGACCCATGCCGTGCTGCCTTACAGTCATTATCTCGGCCGCTTTCCCGCCTATCTCCAGCAGCTGGACATGGAGAGCAACGGCAAGTCGGTGGACCGGGCCGGGCGAGCTGTTCCCGTCCCCACCGGCCCGATTGTCTGGGGAACTCCCGGTACCAACGGCCAGCATGCCTACTTCCAGCTCATCCACCAGGGAACCGCGTTGGTTCCCGCCGACTTCATCGGTTTTGTCACGGCGAATCATGACGTGCGCCAAGGCGGTGCGGACCACCATGTCCTGCTGATGGCGAACTTCTTCGCCCAGACCGAGGCGTTGGCCTTCGGCCGGACCGCCGAGCAGCTCGCCGCCGACCGGGTGGACCCCGAAATCATTCCACACCGGACATTTCCGGGTAACCGTCCCACCAACACGATTCTCACCGACCGGTTGACTCCCTTCCGGCTCGGCCAGCTGGTGGCCCTGTACGAGCACAAGGTCTTCACCCAGGGTGCGATCTGGAACATCAACAGCTTCGACCAGTGGGGGGTGGAGCTCGGCAAGGTACTCGCGGAGAGGATCATCCCCGAACTGTCGGCGGACGGGCCGCTGGAGTTGGCCCACGACAGCTCCACCAACAGCCTCATCCGCCGTTTCCGCGCCGCCGGCACGGGCTGAGAGTCCCGGACCTGTCTGGCCGATATATCCAAACCATCCGGTTCAGGACTGATTCCCGAATCTGCTGTGACTCTGCGTCGGCGGAATTCGGAATCTTGGTTACCGTCGGTAGTATCGCTGCATCGGGTGTACGTATCTCGTGACTCGGGGAGAGACCACGCTGTTGGCGATTCCGGTCCGGGAGACCTGCCGGGTCGCCAGGACAACGCAAGCCAGGAGGTGTCGCCCCGGTGTCAACCGGCCGGGGGGCGGGGCCAGGGGTCGGGCGGCGCGGTACGACGAGCGTCGGCAGGAGTAGCGGGGGGGCGGAAACATGCAGGTCGAGGCTGGTCATCTGCGGATGTCGGTGACCCATTCCGGGTGCGATGTGGTCATCGTGCTTGACGGCGAGCTCGATACCCGCGGCCGGCTGCGGTTTCGCCAGGAGATTCATGAACTGCTGGGGCGTGGCGGCACCGCCGTGACCGTGGACGTCGCCGGCCTACGGGCCATCGACATCGCCGGGATGGCAGCCCTGCTCCGGGCCGAGTTGCTGCTGCGAGGCGTTCACTCGAGCCTGCAGGTTCGCGGCGCGTCCCCGGCGTTCATGGCGTTGCTGCGTTCGACCGGCCTGACCGGTCGCCTGCAGGTCGACGCGGGGCCACGCTGGTCGGGCGCGACCGCATCCGCCACCACCGGTGGTTCCACCCGTTGAGGCCGGGCGGCCGCACACCTCTATGGCCGGGCGTTCTTGGACTGGCGCGACACGATCAGTCGCAGCAGCCGGGTCGGGGGCGGTCCGCCACCGTTGAGGTCACCGTGGGGCTCGTCGTCGGGATCCGGGACCAGTCGGAGTCGGGGCCGGCGTACTTTCTCGATCATTTGTTCCACCTGGTGCATAGCCAACATGCCGATCATGAGTACCAGTGGGAATCCCAGCACAATTGCTACGGATCCGGCCATCGCGTCCTCCGAGCCTCGCCCGAAAACACGGAAAGTCCCGTTGTGATCTTTCTGTGTCATCCGCAGTCCTGTTACCCGCGGTCGCGCGAAATTCACATCCAGGCGACGGTTTCGTGCGTCCGGGGTGAGTGCCGTCGCGTCCGTAGGGCGTGTCTGATGGATCTTCGATCGCGCGGATCAATGCCCAGAAGGCGTCCCGCCGCGTTGTCGTCGGTCCGGATAGAACACCACTATCCGGACCTCCTCCGCCTTGCGGGCCACTTTCTGGATCATCGCCCGCATCGACCAACATCCATCAGGCACGCCCTAGTGCCGGGCGCCCTTGGCCTCCTGTCACCATGTCTGGTATGTCGAGGCCTGCCGCCACACAACCGGCGGGCTCCGGCGGTGCCCAGCCAGGTGGCCCGGCAGGTGTTCCGTCCGCAGGCCCACCGCTGCGCGGTCCCTACCGCGGTCCGTGGCCCGTCCAGCGCGCCATCCCGACCGAGGCCCACCTGCGGGCGCGGATGCGGATGCTGGCCGAGCAGATCGAGATCTCGCAGGCCGAGATCGTCCTGTATCGGGCGGCCTATGAGCGGGCCAGCGAGGAGGAGACCGCGGACCGCCCATGGCTGCGCGGTTCCCTTGAGCGCCTCGCAGTCCCCCGCCTGGCCCGGGCGCTGGCCCGTGAGCTCGACGCCATGGAGCGGTTCCGGATGTGGGCGGAGGAACTCTACTACCTCCAGGAAGAGGCCCGCGCCAACGGTCTGCTCAGCTCGCCGTAGAACTCACACCGGTGCCGCTCACACCGGGACGGAGAGCTCGTCGAAAAGTCGGCGGGCCTGGGCGGCTCCGGTGATGTTGCCTTTCTTCTCGTAGCAGGAGATGGCTGCATCGATCTTCGGTCCGGCCGCGTCGACCTGGCCGGTTCGGTGGAGCACCTCGGCGTAGGCCAGCCACGCCTGCGCCTGTCCGTCCCAGTCGTCGGTTCGCCCGGCCAGGTCGCATGCGGCCTCGGCGAACCGGACGGCCTCGACCTCGCGTTCACGGCCACGCATCGCCAGTACCTTCGCGTGTACCCCGCACCAGCCGGCCTGGGCGGGGACCTGGTCACCGGCAGCGGCGTCGCGGGAGCGGGACACGTAGGTGGCCGCCTCGTCGAGGCGGCCGAGTTTGACCAGGACGTCGGCGAGGGCCGCGGCACGCGTGGCCAGGTGCGCACGCTCGCCCATCCGGGCCAGCCGACGGCAGCTGCGCCGCAACTCGTGCTCGGCCGTGTCGAGGTCATCGGTGAGCAGGGCGACGCGGGCAACGACGAAGCCCCCGTAGAGCGGGTCTCCGCGGGGGCTCCGGACGTCCCAGACGATCTCTTCAGCCCGGCTCAGGTGGTCCCTGGCGGCGTCGAGGTCCCCCGCCATGGTGAACAGCAGGGCCAGCTGGGCGAGCAGGGAACGGCGCAGGCCGCGGTCGTCCCCGACGCCGGCCAGCGCCCGGGTGGCCCGCTCGACCGATTCGCCGATCGGGCGCGGGGCGAAACTCAGCAGGTGGACGAGGTCACGGCGCATGGTCTGGGCGTCACGCAGCACGCCGGACTCCTCGGCATGGCGGACGGCGGCCTGCATGGCCCGCTCCGCCTGGGCGTAGCGGCCGGCCGCCATGTGGGCGGCGGCCTGACCGCGGCAGGCGAGCGCGGCACCGACCTCGTCCCCGTCCCGGATGAAGATCGGTAGTGCCCGGGTGGCCTCGCCGAGGGTCTCGGCGACCAGCCCCTCCGGGCTTGTCGTGAACATGAGCCGCAGGTGGGCGAGGCGCGCGTGCGCCCGCAGACCGGCGTCACCGATCCGGGCGGCCCGGTCGGTGGCCTGGCGCAGCATGCGTTCGGCGTCGCTGAACCGGCCGAACGAGTGCAGCGCCCAGCCAAGGTCGATCTCGGCGCGGATGCGCAGTGGATCGGTGACAGGCAGAAGCTTGATCGCTCGTTTGAGTAGGCCGGCCGCGCCTGTCTCGTCGCCCTGACGAACCCGGTCGGCGGCTTCGATCAGACAGGTCGCGGCGTGGCGTCCGAGCTGCGCGGTCTCGGCGTCGCGCAGCCCGAGCTCGACCCGGTACCGGTAGGCCTGTTCCAGGTGATAACCGACCAGCTCGTCGTGCTCGCCGGGACGCCCGATCATCCGGGCCTGCAGCCAGGCGGCGAACCCCTGGTGCAGCTGCGCACGCTGGCGTTTGGACGTGGCCTGGTAGGCGCAGTCGCGCAGCAGGACGTGCAGGAACCGGAAGGCGTCCACGCCGGGCAGGTCTGAGCGGTCGGCATGGACCAGTTCCTTGCGTACCAGCGACTGGCAGTGCGCGGCCACGCCGGCCCGGTCGGCCGGGGCGGACAGCTCGACCACGGCGTCGAGGTAGAACCGTTGACCGACCACGGCAGCGCGTTCCAGCACCCGCCGTTCGTGCATGTTGAGCCGGTCGAGACGGGCGGCGAGCAGCGCGGAGATCGTGGGTGGAACCTGGACCGAGCCGAGGTTGCCGGTCGCGATCCACCGGTCGCCCTCCCGGCGCAGCAGCCCGTCGTCGACCAGGGCCGCGAGCGTCTGCTCGACGAACAGCGGGTTTCCCGCGGCCGAGTCGGTGATTCTCGACACCAGCGCCGGGTCGAGGTCGTTGGAGCCCATCAACGTGCGGATCAGTCGCTGGCAACGTTCCTCGCTCAGCGGCTGCAACAACATCGACGTGGCGTTGAGCTTGCCTCCGCCCCAGGTCCGGCGCTCCTCCAGCAGCTCGGGCCTGGCCAGGCACAACAGCAGGATCGGCGCCTCCCGGGACCAGTCGGCGACATGCTCGATCAGGTCCAGCAGGGTCGGCTCGGCCCAGTGCACGTCATCGAACCAGATGATCAGCGGACGCTTCTCGGCGAGCGCGGCCAGAAACGTGCGGACCGCCCAGAAGCTCTCCTGCGCACCGACCTCGGCTCCGCCCAGGCCGATCAGCGGCGCCAGCCCGTCCACCACGGCGGCGGCGTCGCCGATGACGTTGTCGACCCCGTCCAGCAGCTCGCGCAGGCGGCGCCGGCCCTCGGGCGCGCTCTCGTCCGCGGACATGCCGGTCGCCTGGCGGACCATCTCCATCAGCGGCCAATAGGTGATGCCCTCGCCGTAGGACAGGCAGCGTCCGGTGAGCACCGTCGCCCGCGGCGCCATCGCCTCACAGAACTCCCCGACCATCCGGGATTTTCCGATGCCGGCGGGACCGAGCAGGGTGAACAGGTGGCAGGTGCGTTCCTCGATCACCTGTTCGAGGACGTCGCCCAGGCGACGGCGTTCCCGGTCCCGGCCGATCACCGGTGCGGCGAAGCCGTCCGGGGCGAACCGCGCGCCGGGGCCGATGCCGGGGTGCGCCAGGCCGATCAGGCGGTGGGCCCGCAGCGGGGCCTTCTTGCCCTGGACGACCAGGGGTCCGACCGGTTCGCTCCGCACATCCGAACGGATCATCCGCAGGGTCGTGTCGGCGATGAGGATCTCGTCGGGGTCGGCGGCCTCCTCCAGCCGGGACGCGATGTTGACCGCGTCCCCGGTCACGCCGCCGCCGGTGCCCGGCCCGCCGACGGTGACCTCGCCGGTGTTGATCCCGATGCGGATCCGGAACCGGAATCCCCAGTCCCGTTGCAGATCGGCGTTGAGCGCGGCCATGCTGGCGCGGATCTCGAAGGCCGCGCGGGCGGCGCGCAACGCGTCGTCCTCGTGCAGCACGGGGATGCCGAAGACGGCGAACACCGCGTCCCCGATGAACTTCTCGACGGTGCCCCCGTGGGCCGAGATCACTTCGCGGGCGGCGCTGAAGAACCGCCACATGACCTGCTGCAACGGTTCGGAGTCGAGCTGTTCGCCGATGGCGGTGTAGCCGGTGACGTCGCAGAACATGATCGTGACAGTCTTACGGGCGCCGATCCCGAACGTGGGCAGCGGCGTACCGCAGGAGAAGCAGAAGCGCGCTTCTTCCGGGTTGGCCTTTCCGCATGTCGGGCAGGCGACCATGTGCCGGATCGTAGGCCGCGGGGATGCCAGACGGGACGCTGATACACGTGTCAGTCGTTTCGGATGATCGTGATCTGTCCCACAGCCCTGGGCGGGGGATCAGCTACAACCGTTTCCGGCGACGGTTTCCGGCGGCCCGTCCGGCCCGTCCGGCCCGTCCGGCCCGTCCGGCCCGTCCGGCCCGATGTCGGCGGCGGTGCCCTCGATGGCGTCGAGCACCGATCGCAGTAGCTGGAGGAACTCCTCGCGCTGGGCCGCGGACAGATGTCTGGTCATGGCACCGACCTCCGCGGTCCGGTGTCGGTCCGCGGCGGTCAGCCGGGCGCGACCGGCGTCGGTGAGGGCCACGAGCAGGGCACGCCGGTCGGTCGGATGCGCGGTGCGGATGACCAGCCCCTCGCCTTCGAGCCAGTCCACCGTCTCGGTCATGGTCCGGGCGGTGACGTCGGTGGCGTCGGCGATGTCGCGCAAGCGGGAAGGTCCGCGCCGCTCGACGAGTTGCAGGACCTTGAAGCGGGAGAGCGTGAGCCCGGCCGTGACCTGAAGGGTGTCGTTCACGCGATGACGCAGTCGGTGACTGACTGCCAACAGCGTATCGATGATCTCATCACCAGTTTGCGGCTTCATTGTTCAGCCATCTTTATTTTGAGGGACATGGATAGTGAGGTAGCCTCATAAAGTACCACCCAGCCGACCGAGGTTGCGATCCGTTGCGGTTGGTCACTCATGGTTAGGGAGAGGTCTATGAGTCCCGTCCGGAGCCCTGCTCGGATCCGGCGTGCGGCGCCCGCGCTCGACCAGCGCGTCGCGGCCGCGGTCGTCTTCGCCGCGACGATGTTCATCAGCATCATGGACGTCACGATCGTCAATGTGGCCCTGCCCTCGATCGCCCGTGACTTCGGCGCCTCGACCGGTTCGATCGAGCTGGTGGTGATCGGCTACCTGGTCAGTCTCGCCGTCTTCATCCCCGCGTCCGGATGGTTGGGTGACCGGTTCGGGACCAAACGGGTCTTCCTGGTGGCGCTGGCGGCGTTCACGGCCGCGTCCGCGCTGTGTGGTGCTGCCACCAGCCTTGATGCCCTGGTGGGGTTCCGGATGCTACAGGGAGTCGGCGGCGGCATCCTGATGCCGGTCGGGACGGCCATGCTGTTCCGGGTTTTCCCGCCCGAGCAGCGGGTGCGGGCCGCACGTGTGGTCATCGTTCCCACTGTGATCGCGCCGGCGGCCGGTCCGGTGCTCGGTGGCATCCTCACCGACCACCTGTCGTGGCACTGGGTGTTTCTGGTGAACCTACCGGTCGGGTTGGCCGTGTTCGTGTTCGGCCTGGTCTTTCTGGCCGAACACCGCGAGCCTGCCGCTGCCGGCCGCTTCGACCTGGTCGGGTTCGTGCTCGCGGCGGCGGGATTCGCCCTGATCCTCTATGCGCTCAGTAGCGGGCCGGGCAGCGGCTGGGCATCGGCCAAGGTCGGTGTCGCCGGGTCCGTCGGGCTTGGCGCGACTGTCCTGATGGTCAGCTGGGAGCGTCGTCGCGACCGTCCGCTGCTCGCGCTGAGACTGCTCGGCGAGCGGCTGTTCCGGGCGACCAACCTCACGATGCTGTTCGCGACGATGGCCTTCCTCGGCACGCTCTACCTGATCCCGCTGTTCCTGCAGGACGCCCGTGGCGTGAACGCGACCACGGCCGGCCTGGCGCTGTTCCCTGAAGCGCTGGGGGTGCTGGCCGGGTCCCAGCTAGCCGGGCGCGGCTACTCGCGGATAGGGCCGCGGCGACTGATGGTGTTCGGACTGCTCCTGGTGGCAGCCATGCTGGCGTCGATCTCGCGGATGGACCTGGCCACGTCGATATGGCTGATCCGGGCCATGATGTTCCTCGTCGGCACCGGAATGGGATTTGTCTTTCTTTCCGCCCAGACGGCCGCGTTCGCACGTATTTCGCCGGTGGACACCGGTCAGGCGTCCACCTTGTTCAACATGCAGCGACAGCTCGCGTCGGCGCTCGGTGTCGGGTTGGTGACAACGGCGTTGACCCTGTTCGCGCCGGCCGGCGCAAAAACCACGGCCGCGGCTGCGGGAAATGCCGCGGCGTACCACGGCGCGTTCCTGGTGGCGGCTGCGCTCGCCGTCGTCGCCGCGGGGTTCGCGTTGACGGTGCGTGACTCGGATGCGGCCAACACCATGCGTCCACACACGCCTGACGGGCTTACCGCGCCACGGGACGACGACCTGGTCGACGGCGGGATCCCGGTGGCCGCCTGAGGCGGTGACCAATATCCACCGGGCGCCCCAAGAGCGCCCGGCAATAGGGGACGCGGCGTCGCTGGGCTGGGGCACGCACCTCGCCGCGTTGTCGTCGGTCGCCACCCAACACCAGGGTGACTTCCTCCTCCGCCTCGCGATCTACGCGCCCCAGCCCCGCTCCTTGATCCACGCCCCTATTGCCGGGCACTCTAAACCGGGTGTTCACGGACTATGTTGCTCCGCGTATCGGCAGTCCTACCTAAGCTGGTTGGTGTGGCGGCTGGACATCGAGGAGGCGACACCGCGGGTAGCGCGGCTCGCGCGGGCACCGGGGCGGTCAGCGGCGTGGGGCTTGCGGCTGCCGTCATCGCGGCGCTCGGCCTGTTGGCCGTGCTGCTGGTCGGGTGTGGCTCGACCGACGCCGGCACGCAGGCACGGACACCGTCCCAGCCCTTGGCACCGTCACCGCTAGCCGCAGCCCCGCCCGTGACCACCCCACCCGTGCCCACCCCGCCCGAGACAGGCCGGGACGATCCGTCGCAGCCCGGCGGTGGTCCGACGGAACGGATGCGTGCTGTGTTCGTTGGGGAACCGTGTGTTCCAGCCGTTGATTCTGCCCCGCGGCAGGCCGTCAACGGGCTGTTCCTTTATTGCGGGCTGAGCGCTGCGGGCCAGCCGCGCTGGGGCGTGACGAGTCCGCAGCCGAGGCAGCTGGTCGTCCCGGCGCCGGGTGCCGAGTGCAACGCTGCGACGGACGGTGACGAGCTCCTCCAGGACGCGAACGGGCGCCCCATCGCCTGCCTGCGTGATCATGATGGCAGCTTCCGTTGGAGCGATGTCTCGTAACTCCTGCACTCCTGCACTCCTGCACTCCTGGTGATCGGTTCGGACAGACGCTGTCCGCATGCTGTGGGCGGCGCGCATCATGCCGAAATATAACTGAGCGTAGTCATTGTGATGGCATATTGTCAGTTGTCTCGTTGTCCTGGTATTTGTTCCCAGGATGGTTACCGGCGGGTAGCATGGGTATTAGTTACTGGCCAGTAGGAGTACGCCGGTTCCCTCGGTGACAACCGATGCCGGCACTTCCCCGGGGAGACCGCCATGGGGCACTACAAGAGCAACCTCCGCGATATCGAGTTCAACCTGTTCGAGGTACTGGGTGTCGACCAGACGCTGGGTCATGGTCCGTTCGCGGAGATGGATCGCCAGACGGCCCATGACGTGCTCGCCGAGGTCGACAGGTTGGCCACCGGTTCGCTCGCCGAGTCCTTCTCGGAGGCTGACCGCAACCCGCCGGTGTTCGACCCGGAGACCGGCACGGTCACGTTGCCGGCGGCGTTCAAGAAGTCCTATGCCGACCTCGTGGACGGTGAGTGGTGGCGGCTGTTCCTGCCGTCACACCTGGGCGGTCTGGGTGCACCTCCGTCGGTCATCTGGGCTGCTTCGGAGCTGATCCTGGGGTCCAACCCGGCGGCGTTCTTGTACATGAGCGGTCCGACCTTCGCCGGGATTCTCGACCGGCTCGGCAATGCCGCACAGAAGAAGTTCGCCCGCCAGGCGATCGAGCGGCAGTGGGGCGCGACGATGGTGCTCACCGAACCCGACGCGGGTTCGGACGTGGGGGCGGGCCGCACCCGGGCGGTGGCGCAGGCCGACGGCACCTGGCATATCGAGGGCGTGAAGCGTTTCATCACCTCGGGTGACTGGGACGTTCCGGAGAACATCTTCCACCTCACCCTTGCCCGGCCGGAGGGAAACGGCCCCGGCACCAAGGGCCTGTCCATGTTCCTGGTTCCGAAGTTCCTGGTGGATCCGGCGACTGGCGAACCCGGCGAGCGAAACGGCGTCTACGTCACCGGCGTCGAGAAGAAGATGGGCCTGAAGGTCTCCGCCACCTGCGAACTGCGGTTCGGCGAGAAGAACCCGGCGGTCGGCTGGCTTGTCGGGGACGTCCACGACGGCATCGCCCAGATGTTCGAGATCATCGAATATGCCCGGATGATGGTGGGTACCAAGGCCATCGCGACGCTGTCCACCGGCTACCTCAACGCCCTGGCGTTCGCGCGGACCCGGGTCCAGGGCGCCGATCTGACCCGGTCGACGGACAAGGCCGCGCCCCGCGTCACGATCATCCATCACCCGGACGTCCGGCGGATGCTGATGGTGCAGAAGGCGTATACGGAAGGCATGCGGGCGCTCGTCCTCTACACCGCCACCGTTCAGGACCGGGTCGCCGCGGCCAACGTCGCGGGAACAGTAGACGATCTCGCCGAACGGCTCAACGACCTGCTGCTGCCGATAGTCAAGGGCGTCGGTTCCGAGCGATCCTATGAGCTGCTGGCGACGTCCCTGCAGGTTTTCGGTGGCTCGGGCTACCTGCAGGACTATCCGATCGAGCAGTACATCCGCGACGCCAAGATTGACACCTTGTACGAGGGCACCACGTCCATCCAGGGCCAGGACTTCTTCTTCCGGAAGATCGTGCGAGATCACAGTCAGGCGCTCACCGCGCTGTTCGCCGAGATCCAGACCTTCGCCAAGGACGGCGCGGGGGACGGTTCGCTACGCCGGGAACGGGAGATCCTGGGCGCCGCGCTGGAAAACGTGACATCCATGGTCGGTGTGCTGGTCGGCTTTTTCACCGACGCCGCGGCGGATACCCGGCAGGTGTACAAGGTCGGTCTGAACACCACGCGGCTTCTGATGAGTGTCGGCGATCTCGTCATCGGCTGGTTGCTGCTGCGCCAGGCCGAGGTCGCGACGGACGCGCTCACGCGGTCGGCGACGGTCATGGTAGCCAGGGACCGGGCCTTCTACGAGGGCAAGGTGGCCACGGCCCGTTGGTTTGTCGCGAACGTGCTGCCCGAGCTGTCAACCCGACTCAGTGTTCTGCAGGCAACCGACCTTGATCTGATGGACCTGCCCGAGGACGCGTTCTGAGCCTGGTCGGCACCTGACGCCCGTCAGATCCGGAGCGGGTGGCCGCCGGGCGCGCGAGCTGGAGTTACGATCGCGCGCCCGGCGGACTCCCTACGCCTGACGCGTCAGCAGGACGTGCCAGGTGTTGCGGTAAGGCGGGGCGATCCTCGAACCACCGGTCGTTTCATGATGTGCGCAGCGGCGGGAAAGCCTGGTCCAGCTCATTGCGCATATCCCGCTTGAGCAGGTCGTCGGCCTCGGACGTGCCCTGCCCCTCCAGGAGGAACCTCGCTACCCGCAGGGTCAGATCGACCCGTTCAGCGAGGTTGAGAGCGCCGTTGAATCGGCCGCTGGAGCCTGCGGAGGTCAGGACCTTGGCGACGAATTCGTCGGCGGCCTGTAGTGCCTCCACGCGCGTCATGCGTTTCACCCCTTTGTACGGAAGCTGTGCCGGAAGCCGTAAGCAAGGCGCAACCGTACCAGGCGAGCTCCTTCCTCCGTTGTCCGCCCCATCCCGTGCTCTTTGCCCTGGTTGAGGTTCCAGGTTGGTCCGTTGTGCCCGGTCTTGCCTGCTCCTGTGCGTTGCTCGCCGCGCCCTCGGTATCGTCACTCAGAGCAAGCATGGATGGGCCGGTTCGGCTATTCGGAACAGGGCCGATCAAGGAATTGGATCAGTTCCAGGCGAGGGCCACGGCCGGGTCGGCGAGCATTCTGGCGACATCCGCGAGTACCTTTGCGCCGAGCTCACCATCGACGATCCGGTGGTCGAAGGTCAGGGCGAGCTGCGCCACCGTCCGGACGGCAAGGTTCCCGTCATGCACCCACGGCATCGGGCGGATCGCGCCGAGGGCGAGGATTGCCGCCTCCGGCGGATTGAGGATGGGTGTTCCGGTGTCAATGCCGAACACGCCGATATTGGTAATGGTGATGGTCCCGCCGCGTAGTGCACCTGGTGTGACTGTCCCGGTCCGGGCTGCCGCGGTCAGCTCGTGCAGGGCGTGTCCGAGCGCGACCAGTCCCATCTCCTGCGCAGCCGGAATATTCGGCACGACGAGCCCGCGGGGTGAAGCCACCGCGATCCCGAGGTTGACGGTCTCATGGATGACGATCTGCGCGGGCTCGTCGCCGGACGCTTCCTCCCAGCAAGAATTGATCATCGGATGACGCTGGACGGCGGTCAGCAGCGCCTTCGCGACGAACAACAGCGCGGTCACCTTCACACCCGCGAACTCGGGCAGCGCGGCGATCCGGTCACGCGCGGCCATCGTCTCGGTGACGTCGACACTGACGAACTCGGTGACCTGCGGCGCGGTGAACGCGCTGGTCACCATGGCCGCCGCGGTCGCGCGCCGGACGCCGGTCACCGGCACCCGGCGGACCCGGGCGCCCCGCTCGTCGTGGACGGAGGTGCGGGCCGCCTCGACATCCGCCCGGCTGATCGTTCCATGCGGTCCGGTGCCGGTGACCCGCCAGATGTCGACACCGAGATCCCGAGCGAGTTTGCGGACCGGTGGCTTCGCGAGTACAGGCCCGTCCCGGTCTGGTCTGGCCTGGTCTGGCTCGACCGGTGTGGGCTGGACGGTCGGCGTGGTCCGGCGCCGGGTCCGGGTGCGTGCCGGTCCAGCGGATGTGCGCGGGCCATACCCGACCAGCACCGGTGTCCGTCCGTCCGGTGGGCGGTCCGGTGGGCGGTCCGTCCCCTGGTCCGGTCCCTGGTCCGGTCCATGAGCGCCGTTCGGTGCTGGTACGCCGTTCGAAGCTGGTACGCCGTTCGAAGCTGGGACGTCGACGGTGACCAACGGTCGTCCCACCTCGACGGTGTCGCCCGGTTCGGCGTGCCGCACGGCGAGCACGCCGGCCAGTGGTGAGGGCACCTCCACCAGGGCCTTGGCGGTCTCCACTTCGACGAGCGGCTGATTGACCGCTACCGGCTCGCCCACCTCCACCAGCCACCGGACGATTTCGGCGTCCGGTAGGCCTTCGCCCAGGTCGGGGAGGCGGAACTGTTCATGTGGCACGGGTGACCTCCAACTTGCTGCCCGGCATCGGACCCACCGGTCAGTACTGGAAGGAACGGTCGACGGCGTCCATGATCCGATCGACGTCCGGTAGGTAGTGGTCCTCCAGCCGGGCCGGCGGGTACGGGATGTCATAACCGGTGACGCGTAGTACCGGAGCCTCCAAGGAGTAGAACGCGGCCTCGGTCACCCGGGCCGCGATCTCCGCGGACAGGGACACGTTCGACGGCGCCTCGTGAACGACGACACACCGGCCGGTCCGGCGCACGGACGTGAGCACCGGAGCCAGGTCGAGGGGGGACAGGGTGCGCAGGTCGATGACCTCAAGCTCGCGACCCTCGTCGGCCATTGCCACGGCCGCGTCCAGGCAGGTCCGTACCATCGGGCCGTAGGCGACCAGTGTTGCGTCGTCGCCGGTCCGCACGACCCGGCTGGTGTGCAACGGGATCGCCCCGGTCAGCGGCTCGTCGGTTTCGACATCTCCCTTCTCCCAGTACCGGCGCTTGGGCTCGAAGAAGATCACCGGGTCGTCGGCCGCGACCGCCTGCCGGATCATCGTGTGGGCATCGGTCGGGCTGGAACAGGCGACGACCTTGAGGCCGGCGGTATGGCAGAAGTAGGCTTCCGGTGACTCGCTGTGGTGCTCGACAGCGCCGATGCCACCACCGAACGGGATGCGGACCGTCACCGGCAACCGGACCCGTCCCCGGGTCCGGTAGTGGATTTTCGCCAGCTGGGTGACGATCTGGTCGAAGGCCGGGTAGACGAAGCCGTCGAACTGGATTTCGCATACCGGCCGGAGCCCACGCATGGCCATCCCGATCGCGGTTCCGATGATCGCGGACTCGGCCAGCGGTGTGTCGATGACGCGCGCCTCGCCGAAGTCGGCGAGCAGCCCCTCGGTGATCCGGAAGACGCCGCCGAGCCTGCCGACGTCCTCACCCATCACCACGACCTTCTCATCGGCGGCCATGGCCGTGCGCAGTCCGGTATTGAGAGCCTTGGCCAGCGTCAGCGTCGAGCGCACCGTCAGTTCGCCTTTCGCGGTTCGAGCGTTGCCGGTGCCAGTTCGAGCTCTAGACAGGCGTCCCGCGCGGCGCTCAGGGTCTCGGGTTCGTCCACGTACACGTGATCGAAAAGGCTCTGCGGGGACGGGTCGGGCAGCCGCACGCACCGGCTGCGCACCGTCGCCGCGAGGGCGTCGGCCTCGGCGTCGAGAGCGGCGGCGCCAGCGTCGTCCAGAAGCCCGCAGCCGCGTAGGTAGGTGGTCATCCGTGCCACCGGGTCCCGCTGGCCCCAGTGCGCCAGCTCCGCTGCGTGGCGGTACCGGGATGGATCGTCAGCGGTGGTGTGCGCGCCCATCCGGTATGTCACCGCCTCAATCAGTGTCGGATGTCCCCGGCGGGCCGAGTCCAGCGCCCAGCGGGTCACCGCGAGCGTCGCCAGCACGTCGTTGCCGTCAACCTGGACGCCCCGGATACCGAACCCGGACGCTCGCCGGTAGATCGGCGCCAGGCTCTGCCGTCGGGCCGGTTCGGAGATCGCCCACTGGTTGTTCTGGCAGAAGAACACCACCGGAGCTGCAAAGACACCCGCCCAGTTGAGCGCCTCGTTGACGTCCCCCTGGCTGGACGCCCCGTCACCGAAGTAGACCAGCGTCGCTGACATGTCCTGGTCTTGGTCCTGGTTCCGGCTCTGGCCGTTGCTGCTGCTGGTGCCGGTGCTGCCGGTGCTGCCGGTGCTGCCAGTGCCAGCGGGGCCAGCGGCATGCTCGCGGGAGACGGCCATCGCATAGCCGGTGGCGTGCAGGGCCTGCGAGCCGACGACGATCGCATAGCACTGGAATCCGTGCTTGTCCGCGTCCCATCCGCCGTGGGTGACCCCGCGGAACAGGCCGAGGACGTCGAGCGGGTCGACCCCGCGGCACCAGGCCACCGCGTGTTCGCGGTAGGACGGGAAGACCATGTCGTCGTCGCGCAGTGCCCTGGCCGAGCCGACCTGGGCCGCCTCCTGACCACGCAGGCTGGCCCACAGGCCGAGTTCGCCCTGACGCTGGAGAGCCGTTGCCTCGTCGTCGAGGCGGCGCGCGATCACCATGTCGCGCAGGAGCCCGTACAGGTCGGCGTCGGTGAGGTCCGCGAGGTAGGGATCGTAGGTCGGGTCGGGGCGCCGCTCGCCCTCGGGCGTGAGCAGCCGTACCAGCCCCGGGTCGGCATCCCGCGCGTCATGTGGATCGCGCGGGACGGGCGGGACGACGCTGTTCGGCCGGTCTGTACCGGGAGCGGACTCCGGATCGGGCACGGATTCCGGATCGGGCACGGACTCCGGATCGGGCACAGGCTTCGTGTCAGGCACGGACATCGTGTCCTCCGGTCATACGTGGCCGTCCCGAGATCGTCGGTCGCAGCCGCCGGTTGGGGCAGCCGGCCGCCGCGGGTAAGCGGGACCGTTCGCCGCGGAGCTGACGATAGTCGTCCCATGGTGGCGAGCAACCCGGACACGGGCTGCGGGTACCCGCCGTGGTTGACGCACCCGGATAGCGTGGTGCAGTGACAGCTGCCCCCTCATCCGCGACCGTCGCGGACACCGCCACAGCCACCGATGCCACCGCCGGCGCGGGTGTCGATGCCGGCGCGAATGTCGATGCCGGCGCGGGTGCCGGCGCCGTGCGCCCGCCCGTCCGCCGCGACCTCGGCCGGGTCGGGATCTGGAGCGGCCAGTTCGACTTCTCCCCGGCCTCGGTTGTCCAGGCGGCCGTCGCCGAACTCGATGAGCTGGGCTATCCCGCGATCTGGACGGGTGAGGTCAAGGGCAGGGAGGTCCTGGTGACCGCGGCCCTGATGCTCGCGGCGACATCCCGGCTCACGGTCGCCACCGGGATCGCGCAGATTCTCGCCCGACATCCCCAGACGATGATGGCCGGCCACATGACGCTTGCCGAGGCGTTCGGGGACCGTTTCCTGCTCGGCATCGGCGTGTCACACGCGTCCCTGATGGAGATCCGCGGCGTTCCCTACACCAAGCCGTTGTCGCAGCTACGGGCCTACCTCGACGAGATGGACCGGGCCGCTGCGGAGCAGTACCGGGCGGTGCCACCGACATCGTCGACGCGGGTCCTGGCCGCGCTCGGCCCGAAGATGCTGGAGCTGGCGCGGGTTCGGGCGGACGGCGCGCACACCTACTTCGTGCCGCCGGCGCACACGGCCGGCGCGCGGGAGATCCTGGGGCCGGGCAAGCTGCTCGTCCCGGAGCAGGCGTTCGTCCTCGACACGAACCCCGAGACCGCGCGGGAGCTGGCCCGGCGGCACACCGGTTCGTACCTGCGGCTACCGAACTACACGAACAACCTGCGCCGCTTCGGCTTCACCGACGACGACCTCACCGGTGCCGGCTCAGACCGGCTTGTCGACACGATCGTGCCGTGGGGTGATCCCGACGTCCTGCTTGCCCGGATCACCGAGCATCTCGATGCCGGCGCCGACCACGTATGCGTTCAGGTCCTCGACCCGGACCGCCGTGGTCTGCCCCGCCGGCAGTGGCGTGAACTCGCCCCGGCCCTGCGCAGCCTCGGCTAGGGCCGCTGCGGTGGGACGTGCTGGCGTGCGGATGCCGCTGGTGTGGCTGCTGTCGCCGTGGATGTTGTTGGCGTGGATGCTGGCGGTCTGGACACTGCTGGCGTGCGGCGGGTCCGGTCCACCGTCGGCGGGCGGCGTCCCGGCGGCGACGGTACCGGCCCTCGACGGCACGGGGTTGATCGTGTCCTCCGCGGGGCCGGTAGCCGGCGCTCCAGCGGGCACGGCGCCTCCCAGCCCGCCGTCCGGTCCGCCGTCCGGTCCGGTGGGCGCGCCCGGACGGCGTCCGACGGGCAGCCCGATCACGATCGCCTTCGGTGGGGACGTGCACTTCGAGGGTAGGTCCGGGGCCCGCCTGGCCGCTGATCCCGCCACCGCGCTCGGGCCGATCGCGCAGGCGCTGCGTCGCGCCGACCTGGCGATGGTCAACCTGGAGACGGCGGTGACCACGGCTGGTACACCGGTTCACAAGGCCTTTGTCTTCCGCGCGCCACCGTCGGCGTTCGTCGGGCTGCGGGCCGCCGGCGTCGATGTCGCCACCTTGGCGAACAACCACGGCATGGACTACGGCGTGGACGGTCTGCGTGACACCATCGCCGGTGCCCGGTCCGCCGGATTCCCGATCGTCGGGATCGGCCTCGACGACGCGCAGGCCTACGCCCCTGTGCGTACGACCGTGAAGGGCCAGCGGATCGCCGTCATCGGCGCGACCCAGGTGATCGACGACGAGCTGGCTTCGGACTGGACGGCCGGACCCGGCAAGCCGGGCCTGGCCAGCGCGAAGAACATCCCACGGCTGCTGGCGGCCGTCCGGGCCGCCCGTAGCGGAAGCGACACTGTGGTCGTCTACCTGCACTGGGGTGTGGAACGCGCATCCTGCCCGACACCGGCACAGCGGGCGTTGGTGCCACAACTTGTCGAGGCCGGCGCGGATGTGATCGTCGGGTCGCACACGCATGTGCAGCTCGGCGGCGGCTGGGGGCCCGACGGTGTGTATGTCGATTACGGCCTGGGCAACTTGGTCTTCTATGCGTCCGGGGATGGCCCGAACACCATGTCTGGTGTGCTCACACTGACAGTCGCCGGACGAGCGGTCACCGCGGCGGAGTGGATGCCGGCCCAGATCGCCGGCGGCGTACCGGTGCCGCTGGCTGGTGCGCAGGCCTCGGCCGCCCGCAGCGCCTGGGATCAGCTCCGCACATGCGCGGATCTCGCGGCTGAGCCGCCGAGGCACGGCCCGGAGTAGGTCGGTCCGGCCGGTCGGTCCCGGTCGGTCCCGGTCAGTCCGGTCGGTCGGTCCCGGTCAGTCCGGGCTGGCCGCGCAGGTGGTGCAGGTGCCATAGATCTCCAGGGTGTGGGCCACGTCGGTGAAGCCCGCGGCCGTCGCGACGCGGTCCGTCCACGCCTCGATTTCGGGTCCTTCGACCTCGACGGTCCGTCCGCAGTGGCGGCACACCAGATGATGGTGATGGCTGTCGGTGGCACAGCGGCGGTAGAGGGTCTCACCGTCGTCGCGCCGCAGCACGTCGACCTCGCCACGGTCGGCGAGGACCTGCAGATGCCGGTAGACGGTGGTCAGGCCGACGGGCTGGCCGGAGTCCCGCAGGTGCGCGTGCAGGTCCTGGGCGCTGGTGAAGGCGTCGATCTCGGCGAGCGCGGCGGAGACGGCATCGCCCTGACGGGTGGCCCGGACGGTTGTTCCCCGGCCGAGCGCGGACCGTCTGTTACCGGCCGGGCCGCTTGGGCCGCTTGGGCCGCCTGGTGCCGGGGTCGGCGCGGGTTGGCTGGATTCGGCACTGGACACAGCGTCCACTCTCTCACTGCACGGCAGGTCCGGGAGCTGACAAAGGGGCCACAGTCGTGGTCGTAGATCACCCTGCCATCAGCGCTGTGCGTAGGTCGCGAGGAACCTGCCGATACGGCCGACCGCGTCGGTGAGATCGTCCACACCGGGCAGGGTGACTATCCGGATGTGGTCGGGTCTGGGCCAGTTGAAGCCGGTGCCCTGCACGACGAGAATCTTCTCGGCCAGAAGCAGGTCCAGGACGAGCCGTTCGTCATCGACGATCGGGTGAACGGCGGAATCGATACGTGGGAACGCATACAGCGCTCCACGTGGCTTTACGCACGATATGCCGGGAATATCGTTGAGCAGTTTCCACACCACGTCGCGTTGCTCGTGCAGCCGACCACCGGGCAGGACGAGATCGCCGGCGCCACCGTCATCCGCAAGCGCGGCCTGCATCGCGTACTGGCCCGGGACGTTGGCGCACAGCCGCATGTTCGCCAGGATGTTGAGGCCTTCGACATAACTGGAAGCATGCATACGTGGACCGGAAAGAACCATCCAGCCGGAGCGGAAGCCGGCGAGGCGGTACGCCTTCGACAGCCCGTTGAACGTCACACACATGACATCCGGGGCGAGCGCCGCGGTGGAGACGTGCTCGGCGTCGTCATACAGGATCCGGTCGTAGATCTCGTCAGAGAAGATCATAAGGTTGTGTCGGCGGGCGATCTCGATGATGCCGGCGAGGACCTCACGACTGTAGACGGCGCCGGTCGGGTTGTTCGGGTTGATCACCACGATTGCCCGCGTCCTGGCGGTGATTTTGCCGGCGATGTCGTCGACGTCGGGCGTCCAGTCGGCGGATTCGTCGCACATGTAGTGGACGGGCCGGCCGCCGCAGAGGCTGACCACCGCTGTCCACAGCGGGTAGTCCGGTGCCGGGAGCAGCACCTCGTCGCCGTCGTTGAGCAGCGCCTGCAACGACATCATAATCAATTCTGAGACGCCGTTACCGAGGTAGACGTCGTCGGTGTCGATACTGGCGATACCCTTACCGGTCGCGTACCGGACCACGGCCGCTCGTGCGGATGGCAGGCCCTTGGAGTCGCTGTAACCCTGCGCGTCGGCGAGGCTGTGTATCACTGCCTGGAGAACCGCCGGTGGGGCGGCGAACCCGAACGGCGCGGGGTTGCCGATGTTCAGCTTCAGGATGCGCTGACCCTCGGCTTCCAACCGCGTCGCCTGGTCGAGGACGGGACCCCGGACGTCATAGCAGACGTCGGCGAGTTTGTCGGACTGGGTGAACTCCATCTGCCAAGGGTAGGCGCGCCGTCCACCGGATTTTCTCACCCTGGCCAGGGGAGTCGGGCCAGGTGCTGCGGGGTCAGTGCGGGGTCAGTGCGCAGTCAGGTGTTGCGGGGCAGATCGGGGGTGAGACCGCGGCCCAGTCCGCGGCCCAGGCGGACAGGATGGCGCACCGGCACCGGCACCGGCACCGGCAGCGGGCCGGTGTCGTCGACATCGGCGAAATGGGTCTCCTTGCGGACCTGGTAAACCCAGCTTTTGCTGACGCTGATGCCGCGGGCGGCGAGCAAGGCCGAGGCCTGCGATGCCGATCCGCCGGTCTGTTCCAGTGCGTGGATGATGGCGTCGCGCTTTCCGGTGATGTCCAGTCCCGGGGACTCCGGACCGGACGACTGCGCGGCAGCCTCGTGCGGGTCGGCCTCATCCGCCGCCCCGGCATCAGCCTCCGCCCCGGGGTCATGCATGCCCGGACGGTGTCCACCGGGCAGATCGACCAGATCGACCAGATCGGCTGCATCGGTCGGCTCCACGGGGTCGGCCAGGCCGGCCAGATCGGCCAGGCCGGCCAGGTCTGCCAGATCGGCCAGGTCTGCCAGATCGATGGCGTCGGCGGGATCTGGCGTCGGCACCGGGGCGGGGGCGAGGAACAGCGGCGACCGCCCGACCGTGGACTGCTCCGCGCGCGGGCTGGGAATGCTTGCTGTGCCGCCGGCATCCGCGAGGCGCCGTGCGGCAACGCCCGTGACGCCCGTGACGCCCGTGACGCCCCTGGCTTGGCGGTGAGCGGCGGGGCTGGAGCCAGTGGGATGGATCTGGCGCATGAGCAGTTCATAGGAGCCGAGCAGCGCCAACGGTGGCCATGCCGCGATGACCCGGGCTGTCAGGGTGGGTTCCGCGTGCAGGACGTTTGCAGCCAGTGAC
The DNA here is from genome assembly GCF_963555915.1 of Protofrankia sp. Cas4. Taxonomy (NCBI): domain Bacteria; kingdom Bacillati; phylum Actinomycetota; class Actinomycetes; order Frankiales; family Frankiaceae; genus Protofrankia; species Protofrankia sp. Cas4. Next base: position 28,027 of record NZ_CAUVXL010000270.1, on the reverse strand, counting down.
GCGCATGCACCCAACGTGAGGAGCGCGTAGGACAGCCCGGAACGACGCCGTCCCCCGCGGCGATCCGCCAGCATGGTCATGGATGCGGCTACGATCATGCCGTCCACGCTGAACGGCAGCACCGCCGCCGTCATGGAGTCCTCGCCGTGTCCAACCGCGACGCCGCGCATGTGGCGGTAGGAGACGAAGGCCGCCACCGCCGCGACCAGGGTGACGGCCGCAACCGTCGTCACCCGAATGGCCCGCTCTGCAAACGCATCCGATTGACCACCAAGAGACACCGGACGACCCATAGTCACAACACATCCCTCCTTGTGCCCGCAGCACCATCAATAATGCCCGTCGTTGGATGCCCGCCATCCTGGCGCGGACCGGGCCGAGCTCACCGGCATCCGGACGGACTCCGGTGTGTCTACTACGGGTCGAAACCATCCTGTTGCATACTGAAGTCGAAGTGGTCGAAGTCGTAGTGGATGTCACTGGGCTGCAATCGTTGCCTCTTGCAGTGGTGCCATCTCGCTGCCACTGAATGCGGCCGTGAGCCTGTAGTGGGTCAGGGTGGATGCGGTGGGGCCGAAAGTCACCTGAGGGTCGTTGAGCAGGAACACGTCATCGCAGGTCAGATGTGCGAGCGCCAGATCACGGGTCGAGATCACGACGCTGGTGCCGCCTGCCCGCATGGTTGCGAGCGTGGACAACAGAGCGGCCTGGCAGAGCACGTCAACCTCGGTGAACGGCTCGTCAAGCAGCAGCAGGCGTGGCTGCTGCGCGATGGCACGGGCGAGCATCACCCGTTGGCGCTGGGCGCTCGACAGCGTCCCGAAACAGTCGCGGGCATGATCGGCGAGTCCGACTGTCGCCAGTGCCCGGGCGGCCGCCGCCCGGTCGGTGAAGGTGGGTCGCCGCACCCATCCGATCCACCGGTACCGTCCCATCAGGACGATCTGGGTGACGGTTACCCGAACCTTGGCGTCAAGGGTCTCGGTCTGCGGCACGTATGCGATCCGACGGCGGGCCCGGGCCGGTTGTTGACCGAACACGGTGACCGATCCGCCGGTCACCGGCGCCAGCCCGAGGACAGCTTTGATCAAGGTTGATTTTCCGGCACCGTTCGGGCCGATCACGGCGACGGCGTGGCCGGTCTCGACGGTTCCGTGGACGGTGGTCAGGACCGGAGTCCGGTCATAGGCGACAGTGGCCCGGTCGAAGACCACAGCCGGGCCTGCGGTCTCGGGAGTTTCCGGTCTTTCGGATGCACCGGATGCACCGGATGCACCGGATGCACCGGGTATTCCGGCCGGCCGGCTCCGGACGTCCACTTCGATCAGTCGCTCGGCGGCCTTGCTCGCTGGTCGTTCCCCGGCGGTTTTCACCGGTGCGTTCGGTGTGCTGTATGTGCCGCCCGACAGCCCCCGCATTGCCTCGGTCATGCTTCGAGACGGTACGGCCATTGCGTGTGCAACGCATAGCGGACTGTGATCGCGCTGGCGACATCACCTGTTCGGGTGGATACGACCCGCCGCTGCGGCGACCTGCCGAAGATCGGTGATCTTTCGAGGTTTGTGTGCCGAAAACAGCCCTGTTGATCTTACAAACCTAGAAAGATCGTTTCTGTCGAGTCCCGGCGGCGGATCGCGACCGTGCGCGGCGGCTGGCGGCTGGCGGCTGGCGGCTGGCGGCTGGCGGCATGATTGATCATGATGTGCGGTAGGTGATGGTCACGCGGCGGTTCTGGGCGCGGCCGGGGCTGTTGTCCGAGCCGTCCGGGTTGGTGTTCGGGGCCACCGGGTTGGCCGAGCCCTGTCCGGTAGCGGTGACCAGCACATCGCCGGGGGCTTTCGGGCGCAGCAGGTCCGCGACCGCGTTCGCCCGTCGTTGGGACAGGATGACGTTGTACGCGGGCGTGCCGGTGCTGTCGGTATAGCCGTTGACTGCGACCGTCCCCTTGGCGTTACCGATCTGCGGGGCGATGTCGGTGAGCTGGCTGCGGGCCGCATCGGTCAGCTCGGCGGAGTCGAAGGCGAACAACACATCCGAGCTGATGGTCACGGCCACCCCGGAGCCGTCATGGCGCTCGGTCCGCAGCGCGAGGACAGCCTTGTCGAGATTGATCGGACGGACCGCATCCACCAGGTCGATCTGCAGGACCGATTCGGCGATGGCCTGATCGCTCACTGTCTCCACGGGTGCGGGAGGCGCCGGCGCGGCCCAGGCGCCCGGTGTGCCGACCGAGAAAGTGGCTCCAGTGGCCAAGACGACAACCACGGCGGTGGTACCCACGGCGGTGGTACCCACGGCGACCAGCGCTGTGACCTGGATGGTAAGCCGTGTGACAACCCGTGTGACAACCCGTGCGGCGACCGTAGCGGTCGGATCCCGCCGATTCGGTGTGCCGCCGTCGCGCGTCGGCCCGGTGGCGGGCGTCACCGGCCGACCGGGGCGTCGTCGAACAGCAGGCGATCATCGGCGTAGACGTCGACGGTCCGTACGTCCACCGGTGGTGCCGCGAAGGTGTACGAGGCGCTTACCGGGGTGTTGTTGACCGTCTTCGTCCTCGGACCGTTGGCGCCGAGTTCGAGATTGTGGCTGTCCTGCACGACGAAGTAGCGCTTCAGGTTGACGCTGTCGACGAGGGTCATCGCCGGACTGTGCGCCGCGAACATGTCGAACACCGAAATCTCCTTGTTCTGCGGGGGACTGGCGTACCTCGGTGTCCACACAACAGTGAGTGTTGCCAGGCGTCCGTCCACCTTCAGGCCGACGAAGCCGACGTCGATGGTTCCCGCGCCGCCGCCCGGAGCGCGGAAACTGGTCGTCCTGCTGGCGACGGCGCTGTCCACAGTGCCCTGGTTGCCGGCGGGCGAAGCCGCCCCGGTGGCCGGCGCGGCTCCCGCGATAGCCCCCGTGCCGCCGGTGGGTGCAGCTTTCTGCGAGTCGCCGGAACATCCGGTGGCCACCAGTACGATCACGCCGAGTGTGGCGGTGAGCAGAGTGGTGACCAGGGCCAGGCGGGTTCTCATCCTGTGGAGCATCCGGACCTCCCGCATGGGTACGACAACGGTGCGCGATCCCGATTATGCGGACAGCGGATCTCCTCGGCTCCGTCCGGGCCGACCCGCCACATGTTCAGTCCGTGGCGATCGAGGCAGGTGATCTGCGCACCCGCCAGTTCGACTACCTGGCATGCTGGTGTGACGGCGGCCAGCGTGGGACCAGTCGCGGGCGTGGCATCGCCGTCCGGGCGCGATGATCGTCGGGTGCGGATCACTGTGACCCGGTCCGGTAAGCCGCGCAATGACATCCATCGCCGGGCCGGGAACATGGCGCAGGGAACCGGCACGCACGAGCCGCTCACCGTGCGGGCCCGGTTGTGCGGGGGTTCCTCGTTCTGTTGCGTCATCGCCACAACACCCTCCGCCCGTATGAGTCACTTTCGCTGCATTTAAGTAAGGTTAACCTAACTTTGTCCACAAGTGGTGAACGGTTTTAGCGGGCGGCAGCATCGAAAAGATCACATTGACAGATCGTCTGGCATTGTGCATGGGAGGCGAACCGTGATCGCCTGGGGGGCATCGTGCCGGGCTGCGTTGCGGAAGAACTTTGCGATCAATACTGCTTGGTTCACATGATAGGTATTGTTGGATTGGGTTTGTTGCGAAAAATGTTGATTCTTGGTTCCGCTGTCGATCCACAGCGATGTAGAGACAACTGATGTGGAGGGTGGTCGCGATCCGCTGGGTCGGCGGAGGATTCTAGGCTGTCAGGTGTTCCGCGAAGGTGTGCCTTCGTCGAGGAGGTGTTAGTTGATCTTTAGATCTGTGGGTGATGGCCGCCCGTATCCTGACCATGGCCTGAGTCAGCGGGAATGGGCTGCTATCCCACCGCGCCAGGTCCGGCTGGACCAACTGATCACAACGAAGCGGGTGCTCGCGCTTGACGTCCTCCTCGACGAGGACTCGACCTTCTATGGGGACCTGTTCCCGCATGTCGTGGAGTGGGACGACCGGCTCTACCTTGAGGATGGCCTTCATCGGGCCGTGCGTGCCGCACTGCAGCAACGCAACTCCATCCATGCGCGGGTGCACGTGCTCCAGCAGGGCCGGGCAGTGGACGCGGCCGGGTCCGCCGGCGCAGACACCGCGTTCGGTGACACCGCACTCGGAGGGGCGACGTTCAGTGGGGCGGCAGCCAGGGTTGCTCCGTGGTTGGGTGTCAGCCCCCGCTGATCAGATAGGTCGTGTAACGGTCTTGGTCAACCTTGCCGAAGATGTGCTCCGGGCAGTCGCGCGAGGGTCGGTAGGCAACGATCGGCCGCCAGACCGGCAGGCGGCCTACCTGGGTGAGGGCGCCGCCGGCGAGTTTGCGAGCGTCTGCCTGGGTGCGGTCCGGTTCGTTGCTCAGCTCGTACCATGACCCGCACCAGTGGATCTCCTTCGGGCGGCTCGTCCAGGCAGCGGTGTGGAAGAACCACAGCAGAAACATCTCACGGAACACCAGAGCGATGATCGTTATGATCAATAGCGCACGGACGAAGTTTCCAGCTCGGCCTGAAGCGAGAACGGGGCTCACGGGACGCGAACCCAGCAGCGCGATCGGTTGATCCTCAACGGTGCTCCACCGTGCTCCCGCCACCCGCCTCTGCGTACCTGTGCGGCCCAGCCGTGATCGCGTCTGTCTGCCGGTCTCGCCGGGGCCCGTCCACCCCGAACACACCATAGGGGTATTTAGCCCTCTTCCGCGGTAACCGGCGTTTCGACGCGCCATACTGTCCAGGCGGGCGCCCGGAATGGATGCCTAGAGCGCGCGGCGGGCGGCCACGAGCGCGGCGATGCCGGTGGTGATCGGTACCGACAGGACCAGGCCGATGGCACCGACCGCTGTCCGCACGACCTCCGCGGCGACCAGGTCGCCGGTGACGACGTCAAGGGCGGAGCGGTCCGCGAGGGTGAACAGCAGCAGCGAGGGCAGCGCCGCGCCTGCGTACGCCATCATGATCGTATAGATGGAGGATGCGATGTGGTCCCGTCCGATCCGCATGGCTGACCGGTAGAGCTCCGGCGGCGGCGCGTGCGGCGAGGCGTCGGCAAGTTCCCACACCGCCGACGCCTGGGTGACGGTCACGTCGTTGAGCAGGCCGAGGGAACCGATCACCAGGCCGGCGAGGATCAGTCCGGTCAGGCTCAGCCGGCCGTCGAACGCCTTCAAGGAGGCTGACTCGTCCGAGCCGAGCCCGGTCAGTGTGGTCAGCCGGATCGCCAGGTATCCGAGCACGCCGGTGAGGCCGAGGCCCGCCAGCGTGCCGAGCAGCGCGCACGAGGTGCGGGCGGACGGGCCGTGCGCGAGGTACAGCAGGACGAACAGCACCGCCGCCGCGCTGACCAGCGACACCGCCACCGGTGACCGGCCGTCGAGCAGCGCCGGCAGCAGGAAGAACACGAGCATCAGGTAGGTCAGGGCCATGCCGACCAGCGCGGCGAGCCCGCGCCAACGGGCGACCGCCACGACCACCAGGGCGAACACCAGCGCGAGGATGCCCAGCGGTCGGCCGCGCTGGAAGTCGCTGAGATAGTAGTCGACGCCGCCGCCGGGCGATGTGCTCCGGCCGAGCCGGACCTTGTCCCCGGCGCTGAAGGTCGGACCGGCCGGGTCGACGGACTGTTCCAGCGGTCGGGTCCGGCCGGCGTCCGGGCCACTGGTGATCAGGACCGTCAGCTCCAGACATGCGGTCGCCGATGCCGTCGTCTGCTGTCCGGCCGATGCCGATGCCGATGCCGGTGGTGATGCCGGTGGTGATGCCGCCTCGCTGACGGTTCCGCCGCCGCACGGACCGCGCTCCGCCCGTTTGATCGTCGCGTTCACCAGCGTGATGGGCGTGCCGTCGGGAGCACGGAACACGTCCGGGATGGGCCGATGGCCGGTACCAGGCCACAGCGCGCCCACGCCGACGGCTGTTGCGGCGAACAACGGTACGAGCAGGACGGCGAGGACGATCCGGCTACGGCGGCTGGCGGCCGCGGGGCGTCCGCCGCCGCCACCGTGGCCGTGGCCGTGGCCGTGATCGGCTTCGGCTTCGGCTGAACCGAGTCCGCGTCTGTTGGCGCTGTGAGCCCCCGGCACCGTCCGAGTGTGGTCCGCGATAGAGCATCACAACAAGGGGGAATCCGGATGTGTCGGAGCGGATCATCCTTGTCCGGTGAAATCCCGACACATCCGAATCATGGAACGACCGAATCATGGAACGACCGGAGCCTCCGGGCGGGCGAACAGAACCATGATCGCGCGCCCGTTGGCCCCCCTGGGACGCAGCGCTAGGGCGTGGTGCTTCGGCGGCGACCGGAGCGCAGGGCGAAAGCGCCGAATCCGATCCCGGCGATCCCGACGACCAGGCCTGCGATACCCAGAGCGCGAGCTGTTCCGTCCGAGCTGTCGGTGCTCTGGGAGGCGGCCTGCATCGCCGTTGCGCTACTCGGCCCGGTGCCGCTCGTCCCGGTGCCGCTCGACGCGGTAGTAGTCGCCGCTGAGCCACCGTGCGCGTCCGTACTGTCGGTACTTGCGGCGGTGAGGGTCAGCGTGGGCGCCGGGTGCTCGGGCTCGGCTTGTCCAGGCTGGGCGATGTCGATCCATCGCACGACCTGGCCGTCGCTGTAGGTCTGCAGGGTCTTGAACGCGAGCGCGCCGGGCTTGTCCGGCAACGGCCCGGCCGAGATGACGAACTGTGCGAACTCGCCCGACTTGATGGCCGTGTCGCCGGACGAGGCAGTCCAGATGATCTCACTGACACCCTCGGAGATGGTGCCGTCATCCGTAGTGATCGGCTTGTCCAGTTTGACCTTCTTGACCTCGTAGGTCCAGCCGGGGAAGTTTTTGATCAACACCGACGCGATCGGGGCGTCGCTCGGGAACTGGACGTCGACCTTGGTCGTGGACGCGTCGTCGCGTTCGGTTGGAACCTGGAACATCAGCGTCGTGTACGCACCGGCGACGGCCGTCGGCGGTGCGACGGTGACGTGGGCCGATGCCGGCAGCGCGAAAGCGATCACGCCGCTGAGGGCGGCGCCGAGCACGGCGGCGCCACGGATTGTGCGAGACATGCTGATCATCTCGAATCGTCTCGAAGGAGATTGCTCGCAAAAGACGTGCTCTGGGCACGCGAAATCGGTGGCAGGAGTATTCGGCAGGTTGCCGATGGTCACCATGGCGGCCACAGTGACGGTCACCGTGACCGCAGCCGGCCCGAACCTCGGTCATCCAGACCTGTGTCCGCGGAACCCGTGTCTTGCTCAAGGCCGGGTTGGTTCAGGCAGCGCAGGCGGTTCAGGCGGCTTTGGCCGAGCGGACGAGCGGTGGTCCACGTCGTCTGCCGGCGCGGACGAACAGGGCTCCGGCCACGGCTACCGGCGGCATGAAGCCCGCGGACCGGTCGCTACCGTGCCGTCGCGCAGAGGGCCTGGCGTCAAGCATCGGGCCGGACACCGGGATGACGAGCGTGGCTGCGAACCAGCGGACGGCGCGTAGTAGTACGGCGGCGGCCCGTGTGCGCGCACGAGCGCCGGCGACCGCGGCGCGCAGGCTGGCCGCGTTCCACAGCCCCCGCTCAGCCATGGCGAGCATGGCGGCGACAAGGGCGGCCGTGCTGACATGGGCAACAGCCATCGTCATGCCGTCGGCGAGGACCGCTTCACCCGCCATCCCGGCGCCGTGCGAGGTGAGCGCGAACGTGACATGCAGCGCAAGCTGGGTGAGCCCGATGCCGGCCAGCACGGCGATGGACCGCCGTTCCCGCCCGGCGAGTCCGTACGCGATGCGGGTCAGCAACCCGAATGCGCAGACAACCAGCATCGAGGATGGGCGGTGGCCGTCGGCCGCGGTGTGGGCCGCGACGGCGAGGCAGACCGACGACCCGGCAAAGGTGGACGCGCGCGCGAGGCGTCCCGCGGTCGTCATGGCGACGGCGGGCCTTCCAGCGACGCCGGCAACGGCTGCCGCGCGTACGTTCACGGTGGTCAGCCTGCCATATCGGGGCGAGGCCGCATCGTCGGCGGCTCCGTTCCGACGTCCGGCCCTGGTTGCGGCCCGCCCTCGCCCGACGTGGTCCGTTCCCGCCAGCCATGGCGTCGGGTCACCACGGTCACCGCACCGAGTAGGCCGACGCCGATGCCGATGGTGACCGTGGTGAGGGTCCGGGCGAGGACAAGGGACCCCGCGACCGGGGCACCCGACCGGTACAGCAGGCCGATGTCAGCGAAGCCGCCGACCATGGCGATGACGAAGCCGGCCGTCGCGGCAAGGTAGACCCCGGTGGTCGACCCGCGGACCAGCAGGACGGCCGCGACCAGCCCAAGGGTCCAGGCGACCATCTCCACGGTGTTGCCGAGCAGGAAGCCCGACAGTCGGCTGTCGGCCCGCGAGAACGCGATCAGTACCGAGTGGGTGACGTCCGCCGCGACGATGGTCGTCACTGCCGCGGCCAGTGCCCTACCCGCGCGTCGCAGCAGCCCGAGAGCCACCACCCCGGCGGCCAGCGCGATCGCGAGAACGACCCATGGGGCTGGGGACGGTCCCGGAACCCAGTCGAGGGCGCCGGTTACGCTGACCGCCCGGCCGTCCACGGTCAGCGGGATCATCCAGGTGTAGATCTCGTGGAAGCGGTTGGGCGCAGCCAGGACGACCGGCGGGTCCTGCGTCCCCATCCAGTGGGTTCGGTGGTCGTGCCAGACGGTGGCACCGCTGTCGCCGATCTTCTCCCAGCGGGGTGGCGCGGTGTCGTCACTGCCGGCCGGCAGGCTCGACGACCCGTACCGGCTGGCGTTGAGGTAGGTGGCGGATGACAGCGCGTTGCGCCAGACGCCGGTTGGGTCGATCCGTAGGTACGATTCGCCGGAATATCCCCGGACGATCACCGTGTGGTTGCCGCCGACGGTCAGCCTGACCCTGCTGCCGTTCTCCACGGGAGCGAGGGTGACGCCGTCCACGGCGGGGTTCATCCCCGTCAGGGTCGTGTGCAGGTTGGTGGATCCGCCGCCGCTGACAGAGTGCGCCGATGCGGGCGAGGCCCCGATGATCAGCCAGCAGGCCAGCGCACCGAGAACGAGGAGCGCGCGGGGTGGCCCGTGCCATAACCGGGCGCTCTGATCGGTCACGTTCATCGACGCGAAGCCTACGGTGCCGCTCCGGCGGATCGGGACGGGAGCGAAGGGGGAGCGAGCGGGATCCGGGACCGCGCGAGGGACACTGGGGCGGTGGTAGAGGTTCGCATCATCCGCCGGGTCGGGTTCCTGCTTGTCGCCATGGTCGCGGTACTCGTCGCGACGGCCGGTCCGGCGTCGGCGCACGCCGTGCTCGACCGCAGCGACCCGGTCGGTGGGTCCACCCTGGCGGCCCCGCCGTCGGCGGTCACGCTCAGCTTCAGCGAGTCGGTGACGACGGACCCGCGTTCGATCACGGTCATCTCCGCGGCCGGCAAACGGGTGGATTCCGGTGACGTTCGGCATGGGCAGGCCGGCAGTCAGGTCGTGGTCGGGCTACCCGCCGGGCTCGAGCGCGGCACCTATGTCGTCAGTTGGCATGTCATCTCCGCGGACAGCCATCCGGTCTCCGGTGGATTCATCTTCGGTGTCGGGGTGGCCCCGGACGCCGCCGCCGCGGCGGCCGTGTCCACCAACAGCGGTTCGGCCGGCGTCAGCGTGCTGGCCGGCGTCATCCGTTTCGTGGCGTTCGCCGGGCTGTCCGTCCTGCTCGGTGCGGGCTTCTTCCTGTTGGCACTCTGGCCGGCCGGGCTGCAACGGACTGGTCCGAGCCGGCTGCTGTGGACGGGATGGGGAGTGACGCTCGCCGGCGCTGTCGGCCTGTTGCTGGTGCAGGGTCCCTACGGTGCGGGTCAGGGGCTGTCCGCGCTCACGCAATGGGCTCCATTGTCAACGACGTTGCACACCAGATTCGGACATCTGGTGCTGCTGCGCATCCTCGCGCTGCTGCTCGCGGTACCGCTGCTGCTCGCGGTACCGCTGCTGCGCGCGATCGTGCTCAGTGGCCGCCGGGCCGTCGCGGAGCTGGGTGGTCTGGGGCTCGTCGTCGCCGTGACCCAGGCGGCGTCCGGGCACGCGGGTGTCGGTGACGACGCGTGGCTGGCGACCACGAACCTGACCCTGCACGTGTTGGGAGTGGCCGCCTGGACGGGCGGCCTGGCAGCGCTGGTGGTCTTCCTGCGCACAACGTCCAGGCGCGGTCCAGACGATGATCGAAATGCTCGACCGGACGCCGGCGTGCCCGACGCCCGGGTGCCCGCTGCCCGCGCCGCGGAACTCGCCAGGGTGCTGCCGCGCTGGTCACGCACGGCGATGGCGGCAGTTGGCGTCATCATCCTCACGGGGGTCTATCAGACCTGGCGGGAGGTGGGTGGGTTGGCGGCGCTGACCGCCACCGCCTACGGCCGTCTGCTGCTGCTGAAGCTGTGGTTCGTCGTGCTGATGCTCGGAATCGGCTGGCTCGCGCACAGATGGGTCGTGCGCCACTACCGGCCGGTCGTCGCGGCCCTGGCTGCGAGCCGCTCGGACACGGGTGCCGGCGCGGCCGCACGTCCGCCGGGGTCGTCATCGACCGGTGCCCAGGGGCGGCTCCAAGCCACTAAGTCTGCGGTCACCGAGCCTGCGGTCACCGAGCGTGCGGTCACCGGGTTGCGTCGTGGGGTGATGTTCGAGGCCGGATTGGCCGCGGTGGTGCTCGCGGTGACGGCCGTACTGGTCAACTCCATTCCGGCGCGGACGTCATATGTGCCGCCGTTCGCCGACACGGTGTTCGCCGGGCCGCTCACCGTCCAGGTCGACATCAGCCCGACCAGGCACGGGCCGCAGACCCTGCACATCTACACCTTCGACCCCGTGGGGAAGGTCGCGCCGCTCGCGGACGCGTCGGCGCAGCTGTCACTGCCTGACGCCGGGGTCGGGCCGCTCCCGGTGTCGCTCACCCAGGTGGCGCCGGGCCACGCGATCGCCCAGGCGATGCAGGTGCCGCTGCCCGGGACGTGGCAGCTGCGGCTGACGCTGCGCGTGAACGATTTCGATCAGTATGTGACCACCCTGTTCTACCAGGTGCGGTAGCCGACAGGCTCTGGTCAGACCGGCTGAAGGCCGACGACGGAGTCTGGTTGCGTGAGCTGCTCCGCGCCGGCGGCGGTGGTCCCCGACGTCGGCACGGTCGTCGCCGACGTGGCCGCGTCGGGAGTGGCCGAGGGGATCGTCGGTTGTGTTGGCGTCGCCGGTGGCGTTGACGGCGGTTCGGCGCCGGAAGGCGGTGCGTTTGTCGCGGAGCGCTCTGCCGGTGTGGTGGGTGCCGCTGCCACCGGTGCCGCGGTCGCTCGTGACAGCGAGCCGATCATATTGGGTGGACCTGGCTCGGGTGCGGCCTGCGGCCTGATCGCCTCGGCGGTGGATCGCTGGGCCACCAGAACCATCTGGTTCGCGCCGTCGACCTCAGGCACGGTCGGTTCGGTCCGCTGGCCGGACAGCCGCCTGGCGAACTCACCGGCGACCGTCGGAATGATCATTACAGTCTGGTTCCGGTCGGTGGCGGGAGGTCTTGGTCCCGGCGTCGCCGGGCCGAGCGCGACATCGGCGTAGGGGACGCCGACCTCAGCCGCGGTGGGCCAGTTGATCGCGGCGGCGATGCCCACGACGGCAAGGAGTAGCGACGCGGCGACCGTTACCGTGGGCCGGACACGCCGGTCGTTCGGCTTGGGGGAGCTTCCACCGGGACGGGTGGCGGGGAACACAATGGCTGTCGGCGTGTCGTCGGGGTCACCCGCTCCACTGCTCGCGGTGCCCGCGGATACGTCCGGCACCGATGGCTGAGCTGGCACCGATGGCTGAGCTTGCACCGGTGCCTGTGCTTGCACCGGTGCCTGTGCTCGGGACGACGAGGTGGTGCCGTCGGCAGCCGTCGCGGCGCGGTCGAAGGTGCGGACGAGTCCTTCCCGCAGCCGTGCGGGCGCCGGAGTGATCCGAACCTTCGCGAGCATCTCCTCGGGCGCCACCGCGTGCTGTATCGGGCCACGGCGGGCCTGGGGCGAGCCGGACCACGCCAAAGCGCTGCCGCGGGCCAGCTCCAGTAACCATGAGCGCAGCCGGGTGGCATCGCCGAGGGTGGCCAGCCGCGTTCGGGCCACCAGGGCGAACGCCGTGCCCGCAGCTGCCTGGGCGACCTCGGCCTCCCCCAGGATGAGCAGGCACATCGAGAAGACGTCGTCGGCATAGTGCTGGTAGACGGCGTCGAAAGCATCCCGCTCACCGCGCCGGATCCGCATGACGAGGTCGATGTCCGACTCGGGGGTTCGCGGCCGCGGTCCGTCAGGCCGCTCGCCCGAGCGCCGGTCGGCAGGGGCCGACACAGCGTGCCTGGGGCGTAAACCGGTCGCGGCTGCCCCCTCCGGGTTGGTACGGCGGATACCGCCAGTCATCAGTGCATTCTCCCGTATCCCCCATTGGCGGGATGAGTCATGACGGTGTCCTGGCGCGGACGGAGCGACACCGTCATCGCTCGCTACGTTAGAGGGTTCCGGCCATGCCATGAGGGGAACGTCGGGAAAACTTTGCTGTCACATGCTGGACCCGTCAGGCCGACGATTTTTTGATCATGGCTTGGTCGTGGCTGCCGCGGAGCCGTGGGCGATCAGGACGGTGGCTGCTGAGTCAGGATGACCTCCGCGGTATGTGGCTGGCCGCCGCGGGTGTAGGTGATGGTCACCTTGCTGCCGATCGGCTGGGACCGGACTGCCGCGATGAGCCCGTCAACGCTGGTGATCCGGCGGTCTCCCAGCTTGGTGATGACGTCGCCGTCCTGAAGTCCGGCCTGCTGGGCGGGTCCGTTGCTGACCAGATTCTGGATGGTGGCGCCGCTTCCGTCACCGTTCGGGTCGGTCTGGCTTGCTCCGGCGGTTGAGGCGTTCACACCGAGATACGGGTGTACCGCGGTCCCCTTGCTGATCAGTTCACCGGCGATGGTCTGGGCATAGTTGGATGGGATCGCGAACCCGACACCGATGTTGCCGGCCTGCTGTTCCTGTTGGCTGCCGAACCCGCCACTGCTCGAGCCCACCGTTGCAATGGCCGAGTTGATGCCGATCAGTTCGCCCTTGCTGTTGACGAGCGGGCCGCCGGAGTTGCCGGGGTTGATCGGAGCGTCGGTCTGGATGGCGTCCAGGACGGCGTTGCTGTCCTGGACGTTGGTGTCGCCGGTGCGCACCGGCCGGTGCATGGCGCTCACGATCCCTGACGTGACGGTGCCGCTGAGTCCGAGCGGGCTGCCGACCGCGACCACCAGTTCGCCGACCGAGAGCGCGTCGGAGTCGCCGAAGGTTGCCGCCTTCAACCCGGTTGCGTCAATTTTGACCACCGCGAGGTCGGAGGTCGGATCGGTTCCGACGATCTTTGCGGTGAAGTCCTTGCCGTCCTGCGTGGTCACCTTCAGGGAACCACCCTGTGCGGCGTCGGTTACCACGTGGTTGTTGGTCAGAATGTAGCCGTCCTGACGAATGATCACCCCGGAGCCGGTGCTCGCCTGGTTTCTCGATGTGGCGGCAATCGTGACCACGCTCGGCAGGATGGTCTGCGCGGCGGCTGACACCGTGCCGGATGCGGCTGGTGAGGTTCCCGCAGTGCTGGTGCCACGCTGCAGGCCGGCGGAGGACACCACGGTCGTCCCGTCGTTGCCGCCTGCGACCAGAGCGCCGACGCCGCCGCCCACCCCGCCGCAGACCAGCGCGAGCGCGATCGCGGCGGCGGCGAGCCGCCTGCGTCGCGGCGGCGGGGCCGGTTGCCCGACGGTCTGCGGGGGGCCGTAATACGGACCGGACGGCGGTGGTGTCGGCCCGAACGGTGTCGGCCCGAACGGTGTCGACCCGAACGGTGGTGTCGGCCCTGAGCTCGACGCCAGCCCTGAGCTCGACGCCGCCCCGGAGCCGGAGCCGCCTGGGTAGCCGGAGCCGCCTGGGTAGCCGGAGCCGCCTGGGTAGCCGGAGCCGGGGCCGCCCGAGGCGGCTGCGGTCGTCGTGTCGTCGGAACCGCTCGTACTGGGTGCGCTCCAGGGCGTTCCCCACCAGGTCCGGCCGGACCCGTCGGCTGAGCCCCACTCGGGGGGCGTCCGGGGGTCTGCCGCACCCGGGACGGCTGGGCCCGGGGCTGCTGGACCCGCCGGTGCCTGCACCGCGGGCCGGTGGGTGGGTGGGTATGGCTCGGCATCCGGCGCCGCCCAGACCGGGGCATCCGGCCCGGACTGGCGGTCCTTGCCACCGGCGTCGGGTGCCCGCGAGTCCGAAGGACGTCCGTCCGGGGAGGTGAAGGGGGGCCGCGTGCTCATGGTAGAAACCTTCCCCTCACAAGCTGAGTGAAGACTGAAATGCGACCAACAGTCGGCTGAGGCACGGCGTCCGGGAGCGTAGGTCCCAGCGTGGCCATTCTGGTCACGGTCAACGGGCCCGGCCGTCGGCGAGTGGGTCGGCGATCGATGCGGCGAGCCGTGATGGCACTGCGACGGTGAATGCGGCGGCGGCGACAACGGCGACCGCGGGGTCCACCATGTTGGCACCCATGGGGAAGTGCGTGAAGCACGTCAACCCGCTCCCTGTCCAACCATCCAACTGCCCGAGTGCCCAACCCGCTGACCTGTCCCGTCACACGATGGCGAACGTCGTGACCGCTGTGGCAGTCGGGTCGCCTGATTTACAGACTGTGACGACACGCCAGTGATCGGGCCACCGTCCCCGGGTGGCTGTCACGCGGTATGGGAGGGCGCCCGCGAAGGTGCTCTCAGTAGCTTCTCAGGTCTACTTCAGGCTGTCCTCAATGCCTTCCCCAACCCTTGGAGAGGTGAAGCTGCCGAAGCGTCTGCGGGGCCGCCGCGACTGCGAACCATCATGGGCTGCACCGGGCACTGCGGCGCCGATGCCTGGCGGTGGGAGTGGGCAGACCGGGGTGCTCGTGAATCCCGTCGTGGCACTCCCGAGGGCCGTCGCGGCGCCGACCACCGTGACGCTACCAGCTCAATGGCGACCGCAACCTGTCGTCGAGGTGGTGGTCCCGGTCTACAACGAGCAGAAGGCCCTTGCCGACAGCATCCGGCGACTGCATGACTTCCTGACCCGCCGTTTTCCCTTTGACTGGCGTATCACGATCGCAGACAACGCGAGTACCGACGCCACGCCCGCGATCGCCCGGCAGTTGGCCGCCGACCTGAGTCGGGTCCGGGTGACACGGCTGGAGGCCAAGGGCCGCGGCCGGGCGTTGCGGGCCGTCTGGTCGGCGTCGGACGCCGATGTCGTCGCATATATGGACGTGGATCTCTCCAGCGGGCTTGAGGCACTGTTGCCGTTGGTCGCGCCACTGCTTTCGGGCCATTCGGACGTCGCGATCGGTTCTCGGCTGGTTCGCGGGTCCAGGGTCGTTCGTGGACCGAAACGGGAGATCATCTCCCGTTGTTACAACTGGATGCTGAGGGTCACCTTCCGGACGTCCTTCCGGGACGCCCAGTGCGGCTTCAAGGCGGTCCGGGCCGACGTGGCCCGTGCCCTCCTGCCCGCGATCGAGAACAACCACTGGTTCTTCGACACCGAGCTGCTGCTGCTCGCCGAACGTAACGGTCTCCGTATTCATGAGGTTGCGGTCGACTGGACGGACGACCCGGACTCCCGGGTCGATGTCGTGGCGACGGCGATGGAGGACATTCGCGGAATGATCCGGGTTGCCCGTCGGATCATCGCGGGGCGGGTCGGCGTGGATCTGCCACCGCAGGTGCGTGCGGCCCGGCTGCCCGGCGGAATGGGCCGTCAGCTCCGGACGTTCGCGGCGATCGGGCTGTGTTCGACCCTGGCATACGTCCTTGCCTACGCGATGCTCCGGGAGATCGGAACGTCGCCGCTGACGGCCAACTTCGTCGCGTTGCTCATGACCGCCGTTGCCAACACCTGGGCGAACCGGCGGCTGACCTTCGGGCAGGTCGGCGGCGACGGGGCGGTGCGCCAGTTCGCCGAGTCGGGCGTCGTGTTCGTTGTCGGACTGGCGGTGTCCTCCGGTGGGCTCGGGCTGCTGCACCGGTTCTGGTCGTCGTCCGGCGTCGTAGCCGAGATCATCACCGTGTTGCTCAGTGGTACGGTGACGACAATCGTACGCTTTGTGCTGATGCGCGCCTGGGTCTTTCATCCCGCCAGGTCGGCGCGGACAGTCCCGTCGAAAGCTTCCCGGATCTCCCCAGTCGACGTCCCCGGTCGGTATGGCCCTGATCGGTATGGCCCTGATCGGTACCGCCGGGCCGGTTCAGACCCGGTCGGCTCCGCCGATGCGGCGCAGACCCGGTCGGCTTCGCCGCTGCGGTGGGAACCCGGCGATCCCGCGGATTCTGAGGTCCCGGACGGGCCACTGCCCGGGACCCGCTGAGCCCAACTCCCTGCCCAACTCCCTGCCCAACTCCCTGGTCAACCCCCTGCTCACCCCAACCTCCTACTGAACCCAACCCGCTGTGGTGGGTTGGGTTCCTGCTTTGGGCGGCCAGGCCACGGCAGAGATCAATTCGTGTCGGATGTGGTGTTGGGCTGGGGTGTGTTGTGCCACTGAAACCTGTTATGGATACGCTGAATCTCGCTGTTCTAACGACATCGACACAACCGCTGCCGTGCGCGTGTGACCGGAGGATGCCCGCGTGGTCCGAGGAGACCCCGAGCCCCGGGGCGACCGACGAGATGATTATCGAGGCGACCCGTGGGTGAATCCGCGTGGCGTCCCGCCCGGGGACGATGACACGACGTGGCGACCCGGAGAGTCGGCGCACCCGCAGTATCAGGAGCCGAGCGGGCCGCGTCCCTTGATTCCCGGCTCGCAGCCTGCGGTTGGACAACTGCCCGCCACATCGGCACCGGGCTCGCCCGGCCAGCCACCTGGCCGGCAATCGGTCCGGTCGGGCGCTGGGGGTTCCGTGGGTGCTGGGGGTGACCGCAGCCGCCCCGGGCGACCGGTCAGTGCAGGCCGGCACCTGGTGGCTTTTGGCACGTTGCCCGGGCAGCCCGTGGCCGGGGGTGCGGGGGCCGGCGCCGCGGGCGCTGGCCCTGACCGGCAGGCTGGCCCTGACCGGCAGGCTGGCCCTGACCGGCAGGCTGGCCCTGACCGGCAGGCTGGCCTTGACCGGCAGGCTGACGCTGCATCCGGCTTGCGCACTGCCCCCCCACGGGGAAGTGATCGTGCGCTGGGCAGCGCGCCTGGGCGAGGTGCTGCGGCGGGGACCGCCACCGGGCCGAGGCCCTACACCGGCCCGCCGACGGAAGGCTTTAACCCGTTTCCGGATCAGGCAAAACAGGCTGATCGGGAAGAGATCGGCGCCACCGACCAGTTCGCCACGATCCCCGGGGATGACGACAGGTCAGTTGTCGCCGCGCGGCGTCAGCGGGCCACGGACGGTCGGGCCACGGAGGATCGGGCCACGGACGGTCGGGCCACGGAGGATCGGGCCCAGACGGGCAGTGGGACCAGCGGTACGGGTTCCCGGCCGGTCAGGCCGGCCCAGGCGGTCAGGCCTGCGGCAGTCAGGCCTGCGGCCGCCAAGGTTCGGGACGGCAGGGCTCAGGCCAGTGCGCGGGCACCGTCGGACAAGGGGCGGTCCGCGGGTACGGGAACGCGCGGGCGCACCTCGGGCAGACGCCCGGCCGTGATCGTGCTGACCGTGCTCGCCGCCGTGGTTTTCATGATCATCGGCTTCTCCATCGGGCAGGCGCTCGCGTCGCCGGGGTCTGCAACTGCACAGTCGCGGGTCGGGACCTGGGCACGCGATCATCATCTGGCGTTTCTGGTTGACGGTGTGGAGAAGTTACGTTGATCCGCGGCCTCGCAATGGCGTGCGGCGGTATACGGCCGATATCAGGTTGAAACAGAAGAACAGCTGAAAAGGTGCGTAGCGCCAGGTTTTTGGTTTATGTTCTACTGTTGCGACAAGCATTTGGCGTCAGACTCTTGCGTTCGGAGGCTCGCCCGTGTGGAATCTGCATCGACGGGTCTGTCGCACTCTGTCACAGGACGTGCGGCTTCACGTGATGTCGGCTGGGTATCGTCGCAGCCTGTCACTCGCGGCAGGAGAGCCTGTGCGTCCGCATTCCGCACCTCGACACGGCGCTGGTCCACGTGTCATCCGTCCGGTCGTCCGGCGGACGGCGGACACATCCGCCATTGATGTCGGCGGAGCCGACGCCGGCAAGGTCGATGTTGACAGGGTTGATGTTGACAGGGTTGATGTTGGCGGTTCCGCTCGGGTCCCCGCCGCCGCCGTGTTCGACCGCAACGTATTTCCCGTTCCGTCCGGTCGGGCGCCGACAGCGGACGAGATCGACGCGATTGCCAGGGCGGTCTTCGCGAGCCCGCTGGTCGCGCTCGTCCCAGCGGGCCGGCTGCAGGTGACCTCGATCATAATTTCGACCGGCCCGCCGGACTGGGCCTTCGCAGCGCTCCTTCCACACGAACTTGATCTTGATCCGGCGGTGGCCGTGCTCCGGTTCGATGTCAGCGGTGGCTGGGTTCTCGATCAGGTGGGCACGGCCGAGGTCGGTGTCGGCTTGTTTTCCCCACGGGTTTCCCCACCGGTGGTCGACGAATCTGACCACGACAGGCGGTAGGGCGTGCCGGACCCTGCACCTGGCCGGCTACCGTTGTGAGGGTGCCCATGCCGGCGGATGGCCCTGACGTCTCCTCCACCCTGGCCGGGTGGTTGCGGGGCCTTTCGGACGACGCGCTCACCCGGCTGCTCGCTCTGCGTCCGGATCTGGCCACGCCGCCGCCGCCCGACTTCGACATCCTCGCCGCCCGCCTGGAAATCCGCGTGAGCGTGACCCGCGCGCTTGAGCGGCTTGACACGTTCACCCTTGAGGTCTGCGAGGCGTTGACGCTGCTTCCATCGCCGGTGAGTGCCGAGGACCTCGTCAGGTTCTGCGGGGCCTCGGATGTGGCAGTGCCCGTGGCGACATTGCGTGAACGTGCACTGATCTGGGGGGATGACAGTGCCATCCGGCTTGTCGCAATGGTCCGCGACCTTGTCGGTGAGCGTCCACTCGGTCTAGGTCGGCCGTTACGTGCCTGCCTGTCCGGGCACCGGCACACCCATCTCGCCCGGCTCGCGCTGGCGATCGGGGTCACTGCCCAACGTGATCGCGATGGAGCCGTGCGCGGCTCTTTCCTCGACGAGCTCAGCGCTGCACTGGCCGCACCGGAGCGGGTGGCGACCCTCGTCCAGGAGTGCGGTCCGCGGGCCCGTCAGCTCCTTGATCGGCTCGCCGCCGGGCCGGCGCTCGGGCACACGGGCGACGCGAGACGGCTGCTCCATGCGTCTGACGCCCGCACACCCGTGGAGCAACTGCTTGCTCGGGGTCTGCTGGTCGGCGTCGAGGAGACCATGGTTGAGCTTCCCCGGGAGGTCGGGCTTACCCTGCGTGGTGACCGTCCGGCCGGGACGTTGCATCGTGAACCGCCTGCGCTCACCGGCAAGACTATTGATCGTGGCCAGGTTGACGGCGCGGCCGCCCTCGCCGCTGACACAATGATTCGTCTGGTGACGGCGCTGTTGGAAGCCTGGGGTGCAACCCCGCCCATCCCGTTGCGCACGGGCGGTCTGAGTGTCCGGGACTTCCGCGCGGCAGCGAAGCTTCTCGACGTCGCCGAACCGGCCGCGGCGCTGGTGATCGAAATCGCCTATGCGGCGGGGCTGGTCGACAACGCTCCCGGCACGGATGTCATGATCATGCCAACGACCGCCTACGACCGGTGGTGCGTGGAGACCCCCGCGATGCGCTGGGCCACGTTGGTCCAGGCGTGGCTGGGCTCCCCCCAGGTGCCCGGTCTGGTGGGGGAGCGCGACGACAAGGGCCGTCAGGTTGCCGCGCTCTCCATGGAGCTGCGCCGCCAGAGCGCGCCGGAGCTGCGCCGCCTCGTGCTCGACGCCTTCGCGGCAGCTCCGGCGGGCCTTGCGCCGACATCCGAGTCGGTGCGCGCACTGCTTGCGTGGCGGCTACCCCGCCGGGGTGGGCCGTTGCTGGACCGGATGGTCGACTGGACGTTCGCCGAGGCGGATCTGCTGGGTGTCACCGGACGCGGCGCGCTGTCAGCGGCCGGGCGGGCGCTGGTCGGTGGCGAGGCGACTGACGCGGACGGCGCCCGCCGCTTCGACCTCGCTGCCGCGCTCAGTCCGATGTTGCCTGAGCCCGTCAGTGAACTGCTGGTACAGGCCGACCTCACCGCGGTGGCGCCAGGTCCCCTGGTGCCGGAGATCGCCGCGGAGCTCGCCCAGATGGCCGATGTCGAGTCGTCCGGCGCGGCAACGGTCTTCCGGTTCTCCGAAGCGTCCCTGCGGCGTGCTCTGGACGCCGGTCGGGTCGCCGAGGACATCCGCGACTTTCTTGCCCGCGTCGCCCGCGGGGACGTCCCGCAGGCGCTGGACTACCTCGTGGATGACGTCGCCCGTCGTCACGGCCGGTTGCGGGCGGGGCCGGCTGCGGCCTATCTGCGCTGCGACGACACCGCGGTGCTCTCCGAGGTGGTCGCGTCGCGGCGGACCCAGGCCCTCGGGCTGCGGCGGGTCGCGCCCACCGTGGTGATCTCATCGCTACCCATGCCCAAGTTGCTGGAGGGCCTGCGCGCGGCGGGGTTCGCCCCGGTCGGTGAAGGACCGGACGGACGCGTGGTACTGAGCCGACCGGAGGTGCACAGAACGCCCGGCCGTCCGCGCCCGAGCACCGCGGACGCCGCGGGTGCCCGCAACGAGCAGGTCCGGGGCGTGGTGCGGATGATCCGTCGGGGGGACGACAGCGCCCGGGCGGCCCGGGCAGCCAGCGCTGCGATCGGCTCCGTGTCCGACGGGATGCTGCGATCAGCTCCGCTGATGTTGCTGAGCCTGCAGGGAGCGGCACGCAGCGGCCGGCGCATACTGCTCGGGTATGTTGACCAGCAGGGAAAGTCTAGTGAACATATTGTTCGTCCGATGATTGTTGACGGGGGCTGGGTGACCGCGTGGGATGAGCGTGCTGCGGCGACCCGGCGCTTCGCGTTGCACCGTGTCACCGGCGTGCTGGATGTCGAAGATGTGCTCCCGGCCGGTGGGGCCGCCGGTTACGACTGGTCGTATGAGTTGGGTGTCGCGGGCGCCATACCGGGCACTACCGGTGGCGACCTGGCCGGTGCCCTTGCGAGCACAGGCACAGGCACTGTTGGGCCGATGTCCGTACCGGACCAGCAATACCCTGAATTCGTGGATCCGGAGGACGTTGCCGACCTGCCATGACGGTAACCGGTTCGATGGCCGGTACCTCGCGGGGCATCCGTCGCGGCCTGCGGCGAATATGCGAGAATCGGCAGACTGGTTCGATCCGGGTTGGTACGGCCGACGAATGTCGCCGCAGGTCGGTAGGTCGGTAGGTGGCAGATCGCTGCGCGACCCGATGGAATCTCAGGGTGTGCGATCATGGCCTTCATTGCGCGTCCAGAGGCCGCGAGGAATCGTGAGAGGACGGTGAGAAGTGGCCGATGGACCGTTGATCGTCCAGTCTGACAAGACCCTGTTGCTGGAAGTCGACCATCCGCTGGCTGGCGAGGCGCGGGCCGCGATCGCCCCGTTCGCGGAGCTGGAACGCTCCCCCGAGCACGTCCACACCTACCGGGTCACGCCGCTGGCGCTCTGGAATGCCCGGGCTGCCGGTCACGACGCCGAACAGGTCGTTGACGCACTCGTTCGCTTCTCCCGTTACGCGGTCCCGCACGCGTTGCTGGTCGACGTCGCCGACACCATGGACCGTTACGGTCGGCTACGGCTGGAGAACGACCCGGAGCGAGGCCTGGTCCTGCGGACCGTCGATCGCGCGGTGCTCACCGAGGTCGTCCGGTCCAAGAAGGTCGCGCCGCTGCTGGGTCAGCGTCTGGATGAGGACACCGTCGCGGTGCACCCGTCCGAGCGGGGACGGCTCAAGCAGGCGTTGCTCAAGATTGGCTGGCCGGCCGAGGACCTCGCCGGGTATGTCGACGGCGAGGCACACCCGATCGAACTGCGCCAGGACGGCTGGGAGCTGCGCGGGTACCAGAAGGGCGCGGTGGCGGGGTTCTGGGAGGGTGGTTCGGGCGTGGTGGTGCTGCCCAGCGGTGCCGGCAAGACCATCGTCGGTGCCGCGGCCATGGCCCATGCCGGTACTACCACCCTCATCCTGGTCACCAACACGGTGGCCGGCCGGCAGTGGCGTACGGAGCTGCTGAAGCGGACATCACTCACCGAGGACGAGATCGGCGAGTACTCGGGTGAACGCAAGGAGATCCGACCCGTCACGATCGCCACATACCAGGTGATGACCGCCCGTCGCAAGGGCGAGTATCTGCATCTGGACCTGTTCGGCGCCCGCGACTGGGGTCTGATCGTCTACGACGAGGTGCACCTGCTGCCGGCGCCGGTCTTTCGGATGACCGCCGACATCCAGTCCCGGCGGCGGCTCGGCCTGACCGCCACGCTGGTCCGTGAGGACGGTCGGGAGGGCGACGTCTTCTCCCTGATCGGCCCCAAGCGGTACGACGCGCCGTGGCGGGAGATCGAGGCCCAGGGCTGGATCGCCCCGGCCGAGTGCACCGAGGTGCGGGTGACCCTCACCGAGGACGAGCGGATGGCCTACGCCGTTGCGGAGGCCGAGGAGCGCTACCGGATGTGCGCCACCGCGTACAGCAAGCGTGCGGTCGTGCAACGGTTGGTCGAACGGCACGCAGGGGATCGGGTGCTCGTCATCGGTGCCTACCTTGATCAGCTTGATCAGCTTGGCGAGCTGCTCGGTGCCCCGGTCATCCAGGGGTCGACCCGTAACCGGGAACGTGAGCGTTTGTTCGAGGCGTTCCGCAGTGGGGAGATCCGGACCCTGGTTGTTTCAAAGGTCGCCAACGTGTCGATCGACCTGCCCGAAGCGGGGGTCGCCATCCAGGTCAGCGGTACCTTCGGGTCACGCCAGGAGGAGGCGCAGCGCCTCGGGCGGGTGTTGCGCCCCAAGGCGGACGGCCGCGGCGCGCATTTCTACACGGTGGTCTCCCGGGACACCATCGACCAGGAGTACGCCGCGCACCGCCAGCGCTTCCTGGCCGAGCAGGGCTACGCCTACACCATTGTCGACGCCGACGACATTCCCGACCCGACATAACCATCTAAAACCGATATAACCATCCCGACCCGACATAACCGTCCGGTGGGAGGCGTCACTCTGGATGCGGGGGGTCGATCAGGGTTGCCGGGATGATCGTGCAGGCGACCGGGCTGGTCACGCTGAGTTCCTGCTGCCCGGTCGCGGACCCGACCTGAACATAGGCTCCGTTGACGAGATCGTAGGCGTCGATAGCCGGGGTGTCGGGGTCGACCAGCCAGCAGCTGGGGACGCCGCGGTCGCGATAGACGTCGAACTTCAGGGTCCGGTCGTAGCGCCGGTTGCTGAGCTCGGCGACCTCCACGACCAGCAGGGGCAAGTCGGTGATGCGGCGGGGACGGTCGTCGTCGCCCGCCGCCGCGACGATGATGTCGGGAACGATCTCGCTTCGGGGCTCGATCCGAAGGCTCACCCCCCGGGTGTGGACGCGCATGTGCGCAGGGGTCACCTCGACGAGTAGCCGGACGAGACGCTTGGTCACCCTGGTCTCCAGCGGCGTCGGCCACGCACGGACCAGGCACATCCCGTCGATGAGGTCGAAGCGCGGATCCTCAAGGCCGAACTCGTCGAGGTCTGCGACGGTGAGCGGGGGGGTGGGCAGCACCATGGTGGGGCGGCGCGAGCGTGGCGTGGAACCAGGCTGGATCACGCCAGTAATGGTGCCGCTTCCAGCTGCGACTGTCGAAACCTTCACCCTCGGCGACCAGATTCTGTGGTCTGTGGCCCGCACTCAGCCGAGGCCGCGGGAGTCCTGTTTGAGAGCGGTATCGATGGTCAGCGCGGAGGCGACCACCAGGCTGCGCAGGGGGTCGGCAAGGGGTCGGTGGATCTGCACGACATAGTTGTCGGCCGTGGTGAACAGCGTCCGGGCCAGTCCCTCCCAGGTCTTGGTCACCCGGGCAATCTCGGTGTCGGTATGGTCGACGATCGAGAAGTTCCACGCCCGCCAGTTCTCCGCTTTGATCATCCCGATGGGGGTGCCGGCGCTCTGGAGGGCAAAGCGGATCTTTCCGAAGACGTTCTGCTGGACGATTGTGCCGATCTCGAATCCGTCCGGCCGAGATACGATCACCCGCGACTTGAAGACCTTCGCCGGTCGGGTCAGGGTGAGATGGGGAACACCGGCACTGTCGCGGACCTCAAGGCGGTGGGTGAAGAACTGATCGAGTGAGCTGACCAACCGCACCGCTTTCTTGACGGTGCTCTGACCGACTTCCACGACCGATCCGATCTGGTTCCCGGACTGGTCGAACACGGCGTACTCGTTCGTCAGCTCGATGAGTTTGGTTTTCTGGTTGACCACGAGGATCGGTTCGGTGAAGAGCGTCCCCTGCCCACCGTGGACGGGTTCGAGGCCCGCGTTTCCCTGTACCTGGCGCTGGATCCGGTCCGGCGTGTAGTTGGTCTGCACGGGTACGCCGCCGGGTGCCCCGGGTTGGGTATTACTTACCTGGTCGGTCCACCGGCTGCCGTCCCAGTAACGGAAGGGGTGCTTGCCAGAAGGGTCGGCATACCAGCCCGCCGGCGGCATGGTCTGAGTCATGCTGTGCACACTCCCACTCGTCCTGCCATGGCAAAGGGACGGCCCCGAAACGGGACCGCCCCTTGTGTTCTACCACCGGCCGGTTTGCCACCGGCTGGCTTACAACCAGTTCAGACTGCGAACCGCGGACTCAGAAGTCCATGTCCCCGCCGCCGCCGGGACCCGCCGGGGCCGGGTTCTTCTCCGGCTTGTCGGCGATGACGACTTCGGTGGTGAGGAACAGCCCGGCGATCGACGCGGCGTTCTGCAGCGCCGAGCGGGTGACCTTGGCCGGGTCGATGATGCCGGTGGCGATCAGGTCGACGTACTCGCCGGTGGCCGCGTTCAGGCCGTGGCCGGCGGGCAGGTGACGGACCTTGTCGACCACGACGCCGCCTTCGAGACCGCTGTTGTAGGCGATCTGCTTGATCGGCGCCTCGAGGGCCAGCCGGACGATGTTCGCCCCGGTGGCCTCGTCCCCGGCGAGGTCGAGCTTCTCGAACGCCGTGACCGACGCCTGGAGCAGCGCGACGCCACCGCCGGCGACGATGCCCTCCTCGACCGCAGCCTTCGCGTTCGAGACGGCGTCCTCGATGCGGTGCTTCTTCTCCTTGAGCTCGACCTCGGTCGCGGCACCGACCTTGATCACTGCGACGCCACCGGCGAGCTTGGCCAGCCGCTCCTGCAGCTTCTCGCGGTCGTAGTCGGAGTCCGACTTCTCGATCTCGGCGCGGATCTGGCTGACCCGACCGGCGATCTGGTCGGGGTCGCCCGCGCCTTCGACGATGGTGGTCTCGTCCTTGGTGACGACGAACTTGCGGGCCTTGCCGAGCAGGTCGATCGTGGTGCTCTCCAGCTTGAGGCCGACGTCCTCGGAGATGACCTGGCCACCGGTGAGGATGGCGATGTCGCCGAGCAGGGCCTTACGACGGTCACCGAAGCCGGGGGCCTTCACCGCGACGCTCTTGAAGGTACCGCGGATCTTGTTGACGACCAGGGTGGCCAGGGCTTCGCCCTCGACGTCCTCGGAGATGATCGCCAGCGGCTTGCCGGCCTGCATGACCTTCTCCAGCAGCGGGAGCAGGTCCTTGACAGCGGCGATCTTGCTGTTGACGATGAGCACGTACGGGTCGTCGAGGACGGCTTCCTGGCGGTCGGCGTCGGTGACGAAGTACGGCGAGATGTAGCCCTTGTCGAAGCGCATGCCCTCAGTGAGCTCGAGCTCGAGGCCGAAGGTGTTGCTCTCCTCGACGGTGACGACGCCTTCCTTGCCGACCTTGTCCAGCGCCTCGGCGATCAGCGCGCCGATCGCGGGGTCGCCCGCGGAGATGGACGCGGTGGACGCGATCTGCTCCTTGGTCTCGACCTCCTTGGCCTGCTTGGAGAGCTCCTCCGAGACGCGTTCGACCGCGATCTCGATGCCCTTCTTCAGACCCAGCGGGTTCGCGCCGGCCGCCACGTTGCGCAGACCCTCACGGACCAGCGCCTGGGCGAGAATCGTCGCGGTGGTGGTGCCGTCACCCGCGACGTCGTTCGTCTTCTTCGCGACTTCCTTGACGAGCTCCGCACCGATCTTCTCGTACGGATCCTCGAGCTCGATCTCCTTGGCGATGCTCACACCGTCGTTGGTGATCGTGGGGACGCCCCACTTCTTCTCCAGAACGACGTTGCGGCCCTTCGGACCGAGCGTGACCTTTACGGCGTCGGCCAGCTGGTTCATGCCGCGCTCCAGGCCGCGCCGTGCCTCCTCATCGAAGGCAATGATCTTCGGCATGGTGTCGGGGTCCTCCCAGGGGAATGGCTGTTCAATGGCCTGGCCAAGACGACGCCCGCGACGGACGGCCAGATGGCCTCGCCGCTCAGCCCTGGCACTCGAAGCTCGTGAGTGCCAGGTCCTGTTTAGCACTCGAGGTGGGTGAGTGCAAGCTCGCGCCCTGTCGTGGCGTGCCGTCGCGGGGCCGCGAGCGGGGTCTCGGCCGGCCGCCGGCGGCCGGCTGTCATCCGGTCTGTGAACCACGGGTGAACCCCCGGGGCTGCGATGCCTCCACCACCCGGTGTCAGGGCACGCCGCCGAAGAGATCTTCGCCGGGGCCGTCCCGTGTGCCGGGGCCGTCCCGTGTGTTGTGGAGGGTGC
>NZ_CAUVXL010000270.1:0-632 GCF_963555915.1 Protofrankia sp. Cas4 | reverse complement strand
GCTGTGGTGGAGTGTTCGGTGGTGTTGGCCGCAGGTCAGTACGAGGTTGTTCAGGGCGGTGTGGCCTCCGTGGGACCATTCGATGATGTGGTGGGCTTCGCACCAGCCGGGTGGTCGGTCGCAGCCGGGGTAGGTGCAGCAGCGGTCGCGGGCGATCAGGGCGCGGCGTAGGGCGGGGGGCACGATCCGTTGGGTGCGGCCGATGTCCAATGGCACGCCGGTGGGGTCGAGCAGGAGGCGGACGAGTTCGGCGTCGCACAGGAGCCGGGCGAGGACCGTGGCGGGTAGGGGGAGGCCCCAGCCGTTGTCCGCGGGTGGCGCGCCGGGTTCGCCGAGGAGCGCGGGCAGGGGTGCCAGGACGGTGACGTGGGGGCGGTAGCCGCCCTGGGTCGGCAGGGTGTCGGTGTGCAACGCCCGAGTGATCAGTTCGATGAGGGCGTCGGCGCGGCGTCGGGCTGGGGAGCGGCGGTCCCGCTCGCCGCCGCCGCCGCTGTCAGCCGTGCCGCCCGTACTGCCGGCGTTGTCGGCGCCGGCACTGTCGGGGTTGGAAGCACCGCCGGCGGGGCGGGGTGCGGTCAGCGGATCCAGCGCGGCCCGCAGGATCGCGGCAGCTTCGGCGTCCAGCGTGCCGC
>NZ_CAUVXL010000269.1:55129-56921 GCF_963555915.1 Protofrankia sp. Cas4 | reverse complement strand
CTTCACGGTAAGGGTCGCCGATCCTCGGCCTGCGGATTGCCCGGTCCTTCAACGCCGCCGAAGCCATTTTTTGATGGGATCTCAGCAATAATTAGGACCGAATGGAACGAGGATTCATTTGCTGGTGACGCTGTTGTTTGTAGGTTGCCGTCCTATTGGTGAGCTGGGCGCTACCCTTTGACGATCAATCGTGTTTTGGGGGGAAAATGACCTACGGGAAAACAGTTGAAAGATCGGCACCCGGCCGTTTCGGAACGTGCCTGCTCGGCCTGGCGGTGTTGTTGGTCGGTGCCGGCCTGGCGATATTCGGGCCGACGAATCAGGCTCTGGCTACAGCGAAAAAGGCCAACCGCATTATTCTCAGTGGTTCGAGCTGGCTGAGTGGGAAGGGCGTCGATGTCTATTCGAATGACCATTCCTACAGTTCCGACCTGAACGACAAAAACTACGTCGACATCGGTCCCGCCGGCCAGCCCAAGTCGGTACTCAGCGGCTTGCGCTGGCAGTG
Organism: Protofrankia sp. Cas4; assembly: GCF_963555915.1. Classification (NCBI taxonomy): domain Bacteria; kingdom Bacillati; phylum Actinomycetota; class Actinomycetes; order Frankiales; family Frankiaceae; genus Protofrankia; species Protofrankia sp. Cas4. The sequence continues at coordinate 56,413 of NZ_CAUVXL010000269.1, read as the reverse complement.
TGTAGAGCTCGTCAATCGGCTTTATCTGGTCAGAGGTTGGATTACCAAAAATTGGTCCGGCGACGGTTATCAAATGTACGACACCGCGCCGAAAAATCTTTCCAAGGATAGCAATGGATCGATCGCCGGTGTAGGTGCTGGCGACGTTCTTGTCTTTGGCGGCGGTATGGGCGGAAAGGGTCATGTCGCAGTCGTCGAAAGCGTGAGTGGAACAGGCGACAAAGTCTCGGTGTCGACGGTCAGTCAGAATCTTTCTGACAAGAATGATGGCGTTTGGTCAACGTTCAGCTGGGATAAGAAGCAGAAGAAGATCACGCCATTGAGTGGCTACACCACCATCGGTGTGGTTCATGCACCAGTGGCGCAACCCGCACGACCCGGGACGAGACTCCTGGCTGATGTCAACGGCGACGGTCGGTCAGACGCGATCGTGATGTTCCGCGATTCGGGTGTCGCAATGGTTGCGCTGGCGCAGGCGGACGGCCGTTTCGGCGCTCCACAGAGCTGGGCTTTCGGCCACACCGTGGGTGCTGACACGTACTTCGCGGCCGATGTGGACGGCGACCGCCGGGCCGATCTGATTGCTTTTTGGGCCTCGACCGGACGCTGGCGGGTGAGCCTCTCGTCCGGCAGCGGATTCTGGCCTGAGACTGACTGGGCCTACGGCCACGGTGTCGGCACCAACCGCCAGTGGGTGGCAGACGTCACCGGGGACGGAAGGGCCGATGTAGTCACTTTCGATGCGGCAAACGGGGACTGGTGGGTTTCGGCGTCGTCCGGTTCCGGTTTCTGGTCGCCGCAGCGGTGGATCTCAGGACACGGGGTCGGCACGACCGACCAGGCGTTGGCCGATTTCACCGGCGACGGTCGGGCTGACGCCGGAGTCTACATAGCCGGGGGCGGTGACTGGTACGTGGCCGCATCCACCGGAAACGGCTTCAGCTATCCCCCGCGATGGTCGGTCGGGCATGGCCTCAGCAGCACAAGTCGCCTCGTAGGTGATGTGAACGGTGACAAGCGGGCGGATGCCGCCTACTTCTTCGCGGCCAACGGGCACTGGGATGTCGGCACATCCTCCGGGTCCGGTTTCTGGGCGCCGACAGCATGGGCGAATGGTCATGGAATCGGCACGAACGAGCAGTTTCTCGCTGACGTCACGGGTGATGGTAAAGCCGATGTGGTGACCTTTGATGAAGTCAATGGGGACTGGTGGGTCTCGGTGTCATCCGGGTCCGGTTTCTGGCCGCCGCAGCGGTGGATCTCAGGACACGGGGCCGGTTCCTG
>NZ_CAUVXL010000269.1:45246-54680 GCF_963555915.1 Protofrankia sp. Cas4 | reverse complement strand
GCGTTGTCATACAGGAATTCTCATGAGCGAATCGGTGAAAAGACGGCCGTTCAGCCGTTCAGCCGTTCAGCCGTCGCCGAGGCCGGCGGCCTCGAAGGCGGTCAGGGACGGGCGGATGGTCGCGGTCGGCCGGCCTGTCGACACCAGCGGGTCGAGGGTCTTCAGGCCGTCCCCGGTGTTGAAGATGACGGTTTCGGCGTCCGGGTCGAGCAGCCCCTCGCGCAGCAGCCGCGCCAGACAGGCGACGGTGACGCCGCCGGCGGTCTCGCCGAAGACGCCCTCGGTGCGGGCGAGCAGGCGGATGCCATCGATGATCTCGGGGTCGGTGACGTCGGTGATCGCACCGCCGGTCCGCCGGGCGACGTCGAGTGCGTACGGGCCGTCCGCCGGGTTGCCGATCGACAGGGACTTGGCGATGGTCGACGGCTTCACCGGGGCGACTGTGTCAACCCCGCGGGCGAAGGCCGCGGCGACCGGGTTGCAGCCCTCGGCCTGCGCGCCGAAGACCCGGTACGGCGTCGGCTCCACCAGGTCGAGGCGGCCGAACTCGCCGAAGGCCTTGTCAATCTTGGTCAGCAGCGACCCGGAGGCGATGGGCACAACGACCTGTTCCGGCAGCCGCCAGCCGAGCTGCTCGGCAACCTCGTAGCCGAGGGTCTTGGAACCCTCCGCGTAGAACGGCCGTACGTTGACGTTGACGAACGCCCACTCGTACTCGCCGGACAGTTCGCTGCACAGGCGGTTCACGTCGTCGTAGTTGCCGTCGATCGCGACCAGTGTGCCGCTGTAGACGGCGGTTGACACGGTCTTGCCGTCCTCGAGATCGTGCGGGATCAGCACCACTGAGCGCAACCCGGCGGACGCGGCATGCGCCGCCACGGACTGGGCGAGGTTCCCGGTGGACGCACAGGCGACCGTGGCGAAACCGTGCTCGCGGGCGGCGGACAGCGCCACCGAGACGACCCGGTCCTTGAACGAGTGGGTGGGGTTCGCGCTGTCGTCCTTGACCCACAGTGCCCGCATTCCGAGTTCCGCGGCGAGCCGTGGAGCCGGGCGCAGCGGCGTCCAGCCGGCTCCGAGCGACACCCGGTGCGCCGGGTCGTGGCCGGCGGGAAGAAGCCCGACATAACGCCACAGGTTGGTGGGCCCGGCCTCGATGGAAGCCCGGGTGACCCGGCGCAGCAGGGCCTCGTCGTAGGCAATCTCCAGCGGGGCGAAACACTCGACGCAGACGTGCGTCGGGGAGAGCGGGAATGTGGCGCCGCAGTGCCGGCACGCCAGGGAGACCGCCGGATTGGCGGATTGCGAACCGATCGTAGCAGGGCGCTCGGGAGCGACTGTCATGGGTGAAACTCCTCATCTTTCCCGAGAGCCCGTTGCGTCTCGGGTCGGAATTAGCACCTGCCTCGCACGGATGCGGGTGGTTGCCGGGGCTTCACTGGGCCGGTCCCTCTGCCCCTCTGGATGAGCCGGATGAAGTTGTCAGTCCGTACTGTAGACCGGGTGCGGCGTGATGTGCACCGTTGGTTCGAGCGTCGAACGTATGACGGGCGTGACTTCTCGCCCGTCCGGTTGCTGGCCCGCAAGGAGGGTCCGATCAGCGTGGTGTTGCCCGCGCTGAACGAGGCCGCCACGGTCGGCACGATCGTTTCTGCGATCCATCGCGATCTTGTTGTCGGGGTGCCGCTCGTTGACGAGATCATTGTCATCGATCCGGGGTCGGTCGACGCGACCGCGTCCGAGGCGACCGCCGCGGGTGCGGTGGTGATCCCCGAGGAGCGGATCCTGCCCGGCCACGGGCGGATCGCGGGTAAGGGTGAAGCTCTGTGGAAGTCCCTGTACGCCTCGTCCGGAGATATTGTGATTTTCGTCGACGCGGACCTGGAGGACTTCGACACCCAGGTGGTGACCGGGCTGTTGGGGCCCCTGTTGACCGAGCGGGAGGTGTCCTATGTCAAGGCGTCCTACGACCGGCCGCTGGCGGGCGGCCTGCTGCCCGGCGGTGGTGGGCGGGTTACCGAACTCGTCGCGCGCCCCCTGCTCAACATGCACTGGCCGGCGCTGGCCGGGTTGGTGCAACCGCTCGCGGGCGAGTTCGCCGGCCGCCGCGTCCTGCTCGAGCGGCTACCGTTCGTCTCCGGCTACGGAGTCGAGTTCGCCCAGCTGGTGGACGTCCTGTCCCTGGCGGGCGCGGATGCGATCGCGCAGGTCGAGGTCGGACGAAAGATCCATCGCCACCAGCCCGACGACGCTCTCGGACGCATGGCGGCCGAGATCATCCAGACGGCGTGGACCCGGCTAGGTGTCCACAGCCCGGCTCCGGGGCAGACGTTGACCCAGTTCCGCCGCTGCGACGGCGGGTTTGAGCCGCACACCCACCGGGTCGAGGTGCGGGAGCGTTCCCCGATGATCACAATTCCGGAGTATGCCGCTCGCCGGGCGGCGCGCGTTTCAGGTGACGGACCGCGATGACATCCGAACATTCGATCTTTCGAGGTTTGTAAGGTCAACAAGGGGTTTTCCGGCGTACAAACCTAGAAAGATCGCCATCGCCATCGCCATCGCCATCGCCATCGCCATCGCCATCGCCATCGCCATCGCCATCGCCATCGCCAGCACCAGCGGCACGAGCAGGAGGACATCGCTGATGAGCATCCGGGTCGTCTACACCGATCTTGATGGAACCATGGTCGGGCCGTTCGGGTGCTTCTTCCGGAACGAGGACCACTCCACCACCCTTGATCCGGCTCGCGCCCTCATCGACCTGCACCGGGCGAGCATCGCGTTGGTGCTGGTCAGCGGCCGGACCAGGTCGCAACTGGTCGAAGCCGGTGCGATTTTCGGCGCAGACGGCTTCATAGCCGAGCTCGGTGCGATCGTCGGCTGGGACCATGGACGCAACAGCCAGGTCCTGCGCGGAGCCATGCCAGCCGATCTGGACCAGATACCGGATTCGCTCCTTGCCGCGCTGATCGCGCGGTATTCGGGACGCCTGAAGGTGTACCGACCCTGGCACCGCGGACGCGAGGTCGACATCATGCTCCGGGGCAACATCGACGTGGCCGAGGTGAACCTATGGCTCGTGGCGGAGGGTTTCGACTGGTTGACCATCCGGGACAACGGCATCATTTCGTGGGCTGGCATGCCGGCTGTGGATGATGTCCCGCACGTCTATCATCTCGTTCCCGAGGGTGTCAGCAAGGGCGCCGCGGTGGCTTTCGACCTGGCCCGCCGCGGGTTCCGTCCGGACCAGGCGATCGCGATCGGCGACTCCGCCAGCGACCTGATCATGGCCCGTGAGGTCGGCCGCATGCACCTGGTCGCGAACGCGCTGCGACACACCGATCTCGTCGGGTTGTTGCCGGACCACGACAACGTTGTCGTGGAGGATGGCGCGCTCGGCTCCGGCTGGGCCAGCGCGGTCCGCTCGACGCTGCCGACCGCGCGGCCCGCCACGGTCTGATCTCCTGCCAGCCCGGGAAGCCAGGTGGCCGACGACGGCGAGGAGAAAGAGAACAGCCGCGATGGCGTAGGAGTTCCCGACCAACAGCTGCCAGCCGTGCCAGGAGTACTCGCGGTCGTGCTCGTACGGCAGCCACCACATCGGAGCGAGGACGAGCAGGGCAAAGCCGCCGCGTGCCGCGAGCCGCCCCCCGCGTGGCCCGGTCGGGCCGGCCAGCCAGGCCAGCGCGGGCAGTGCCCACAGCCAGTGGTGGGTCCAGGAGATCGGTGAGACGAGCAGCCCGGTGATGCCACATACCGTCCAGCCGAGCAGGGGCTCGTGGCGGCGAGTGGCCACCACTGCCAGTCCGATCCCGGCGGCGGCTGTGCTCAGCGTCACCAGCTGAAACCAGAGCTCGTCGTGCACGGCATGACCGGCGAGGCGGGTCGCCACCCCGGACAGCGACTGGTTGCCCGCATACGCGATCCCGCCGACGTGGGACGGGTCGAGCGCCAGCCTGGTCCAGAACCGCGCCGAGTCTGCCGGAGTGGCCAGGGCCGCCAGTGCGGAGCAGGCGCTGAAGGAGAGTGCGGCCATGCCCGCGTCCCGGCGTCTGCCCGTGGCGAAGAGGTAGGGAACGAAGATCAACGGGGTGAGCTTCACCGCCGCGGCGATGCCGATCAGTACACCTGAGGGCAGCGGCCCGGACCTACGACGCAGGTCAAGAATGATCAATAGCATGAGCGGGATGTTGATCTGGCCATAGGCGAGATTGCTTCGGATCGGTTCCACGGCCAGGAGGCCTACGGCCAGTGCCGCCTGCCGCCCGACCGCCGGCATCCCAACCGCAGCCGGCCTGGACGCGAGCGGGTCGGTGCGGGCCGCGGCGAGCACCTGGCGGGTCAACTCCGCCAGGCAGGTCAGCAGGACCAGCGCCCAGATGGCCTGTGCTGCCGGCTTCGGCGGGAGGGCGAGGGGGCCGAACAGCACGGCGGCGAACGGCGGGTAGGTGAAGGGCAGGCCGGTACCAGGCATGATCTGGTCATACAGGGGCAAATGGTGCAGAAATGCGTCGCCGCCCAGGCGGTACACGGCAAGGTCGATCCGGGTTCCGAACGCGAGTAGGCCGACCAGGGCGAACAGGCCGACGCCGAGCAGCACCGTGGCCGTGTTCAGGCGCGCGCGCATGCCGTTCCCCCTTTCTCGTGTTCGGGCGTCCTTCTCGTGTTCGGGCGTCCTGACCGGATCCTCGCCGGCACCCGCGGGTGCCGGGGCTTGCAGCTGCCGGGAAGTCTGACGATGCCAGCGCCTGACGATCCCATCGTCTGACGATGCCAGCGCCTGCGGGGCCAGGCTGCGCGGGGCCGGCGTCGCGGGGCGCCGGTGCCCGCCGATGTCAGCGCTTGAGGGTCGTCGTGGACCAGCTGTCCCGGCGCCGTGTGAGTATCACCACAGAGATCAGCACAAGGAAGAGTGTGCTGATCGCGATAACCGGTGCCTGGCGCTGGAGCCACGGGGTGGCTCCAGGTAGGTTGGCGAACAACAGTTCGCAGTGTGGGAGGGCGAGAAACGCACCGACCGCGGACACCGTGCCGAGCAGACTCAGGCGGACCCGGTCGGTTGCCATGGCCAGCGGTATCAGCCCCCATGTCAGGTACCACGGGTACAGGACGGGGCCGAGAACCGCCAGCGTCAGTAGGCCCCAGCCGACAGTCGCGGTGAGGTTCCGCGCACGGATGGTTGCCAACAGGCGCAGCATCACTCCGGCGGTGACCACGATGCCGGCGGTCCGGGTCAGGTTGAGCGCCTGCGCAAACTGGATCTTCATGTCGGCGATGTCGCCCAGCCTTGCGAGCCCGTCGGCAAGACCGACCGTCGGTGCGTACAGGGTGAGGCCCGAGGCGGGAGTCGCCGCCGAACGTAACCAACCGAGCCCGTCTGGAATCAGCAAGACGAGGACCAGCCCGGATGCGCTGACGACGCCGACATCCCGAGCCACCGGCCGCAGCCGTGCCCAAACCGACGCCCGCGCATGCGGCGGGCGGGCGTCGGGAGGGCCGGTGTTGCGCGGGCGGGTGCCCGGTACGGGGGTTCCCGCATGCCACACGGCGACCGCCACGATTGCGAACGCCGCCGGCCACTTCACCGCGGTGGCCGCGGTAAGCAACATCATGGACGCTATCGGACGCCCGGCCCGGGCGGCCAGCAGGCCCGCGGCGAGCAGTGCCACCATGATCGATTCAAGGTGGACGGCGCCGAGGAGCTGCAGGATGACAACCGGGCTGCCGGCGGCGGCGAGGGCCAGCGGCCGTCGCCGGGGGTCCGCGGCCCACGCGACGCACCCGAGGATCACGATGACACCGGCGAGCGCGAGTGCCCTCAGGATCAGGACCGTTCCCAGCACGGTCCCGCCGGACAGCCCATAGGCGGCCTTCAGCAGGGCGAGCGCCAATGGCCCATAGGGTGCCCGCGACATCCGCCAGACCGGGTCGCTCGCGAGCAAGCTGGGTTGGTTACCCAGAATATTCGGACCGTTCCGGTACGGGTTGAGATCGGCGGTGAGCATGGCGCCATGCGCCACATAGCTGTATATATCCAGACTCAGGATCGGTGGACCCACAGCGACGGGCAGACACCAGACGGCGATGATGATCCCGGTCTGGCTGAGCGAGACCGAGCCCCTTCTGGCCAGCAGGCACAGTTGCAACCAGCCGATGACGAGGAGCGCGACGCCGATAATCATGAAGGCGGGCAGGGCTGAAGCACGATCGAGCTGCACCGGGATGAGCAACCCGAACCAGTCGGTAGGCAGCTCAACCCCGGAGCGTAGCGCGAGCCGCCCCGCCGTAGCGACGACCAGGCATGCGCCAGCGAGCCCGAGTAGCCCGGCTAAGATCGCCTCGCCATGCCCACCGGCCATGCGCCACCCGAGCTCGGCGGGTTTCGCGCGGCTTGAGCCTTCACGGAGGTACGTGGTCGAGACGCTACCGCCCCGCGGCATCACGCCCGCGGAGGGCCGCCCGGACCCTGCCTCTGTCATCTGCTCGCGTGCGCGGCATGGCACACGAGACAACCGCAGTCATTTGACATTTTATGTTGATTCCGTCGAAAAGTAGGTTAACCCCGGGTTGTCAGTCGGCGGCGCTGTCGTGTGGTGCTGCTGGCATGTGGCCCTGGCGTCGTGTGGTGCTGCTGGCATGCCGCAGGGCTGTCGTGTGGCGCAGATAGCGAATTATAGCTTACTATCATATAGTAAGCTTTTATCGGATTCAGCCCGGTGTGGACGAAGTGTAGATGAGGTGTGGGTAGGGCGTGGGCAAGGTGTGATCGCACCAGGTCGGGCCGGTGTGGGACGGCCTGGTGCGGGACGGCCTGGTGAAGATCTTGAAGGCATGCCCTAGTCTCCGGGTGTGCGTCATATCACGGGGGTTGACGAACCGGGATGTTCCACGTCTATCGGAACGGCCCGTGTGCTCGTTGCCTCCAACCGCGGGCCGGTGGCGTTCACTGCGGACGATGATGGTTCATTGACCGCGCGTCGCGGCGGTGGCGGGCTGGTCAGTGGCTTGCATGCGGTCGCGGGCGACGATGCCACGTCCGGGGGTACCACCGGTGGCAGTGGGCTGGTGTGGGTCTGCGCGGCGTTGACCGAAGCCGACCGGCGGGCCACCCGCCTGGCCCCGCAGGGACGGCTCGATCGCGCCGGCCATGACACCGGCGGCGCCGCGGTGTGCATGCTCGATGTGGACCGGGTCGTGTTCGAGCGGGCCTACAACGCGGTCGCCAACCGTACACTCTGGTTCGTCCTGCATCTTCTGTATGCACCGGCATTTCAGCCGTCTTTCGGGCCGGCGTTCCAGCAGGACTGGCTGGCCTACGAACGTTACAACGCGATGTTCGCCGAGGCGCTGGCGCGTGAGGCGGCACCCGGCGCGGCCGTACTGATCCAGGACTACCACCTGACTCTTGCGCCTGCGCAGTTGCGTCGCCTCCGGCCGGATCTGCGGATCGCCCACTTCAGCCATACCCCGTGGGCGCCGCCCGAGTACTTCCGGATGCTGCCGGATGACGTCGCCCGCGCGGTCCTTGACGGCATGCTCGGCGCAGACCAGCTGGGCTTCCTGACGGCCGCGTGGGCCGAGGCGTTCTGTCGGTGCGCCCGGGCGATACTCGGCGCGGACATGGTCATCGACCACGACGCCGAGACAGACCACGACGTCGAGACGACCGGCACCACGAGCCTGCCGCAGCTGCGATACCGCGGTCGCGTGGTCCGGATCGGCGTCCACCCGCTCGGGGTTGACGGCGCCGCCCTGGCGCAGCGCGCCCACGGGCATGACGTCACTGCCCGCGCCGCCGAGTTGAGGGAGCTGATCGCCGGTCGCCGGGTGATCGTGCGGGTGGATCGGACCGAGTTGTCGAAGAACATCGTCCGCGGCCTGGAAGCGTACCGGGAGCTCCTGCGCCAGCATCCACGGTGGCGCGGCCAGGTGGTGCACCTCGTCTGCGCCTACCCGTCACGCCACGATCTTCCCGAGTACCGCGAGTACACGGCTGCGGTCCAGCGGATCGTGGCGGAGATCGAGGACGAGTTCGCGACCGCGTCCTGGTTGCCGCTCCGGCTCGAGGTCAACGACGACTATCCACGGTCGCTGGCCGCGTTGTCACTCGCCGAGGTCCTGGTGGTGAATCCGATCCGGGACGGGATGAACCTGGTTGCCAAGGAAGGCGCCGTACTGTCGAGGTCCGGGGCCGCGCTGGTGCTGTCCCGGGAGGCCGGGGCGTGCGCGGAGATGGCCGCCGATGCACTGGTGATCAATCCGTTCGACGTGTGCGAGACGGCGGCCGCCATGCACGCCGCGCTGCTGATGACCCCGGACGAGCGGCGTGGCCGGTGCGAGCGGCTCGCCGCCGTCGCCAGCCGGCTTCCCCCGCACCGGTGGTTTCGAGAGCAGCTCGAGGCCCTGCTCGCCTGACCACGCTCGCCTGAAGGTGCTCGCTCGACGACCGGGAAACACCTCAGGAGAGGCGGTCGGAGAGAAGGCGCAGCAGGGCGACCACCCCCTCCGGACCCGGAACGACGAGATCTGCCTGTTCCCGCAGCTGAGCTGGAACCTCCGGGCCGTCGCTGCACACGGTCAGACCCGGCACCCCGGTAGTCCGCAGCTGGTCGACAGCGTCGAAAGCCGGCAGGTCGCCGATGTCGTCACCGGCGAACAGGACCGACCGGGCACCCAGTTCCGCCGCCCGGTCGCGTAGCGCCCGCCCCTTGTCGTGGCCGGGTGGACGCAGTTCCAGTACCCGTTTGCCGGGCGCCGCCTCGAGCCCGTGGTCTGCGGCGAGGCTGGTCAACGCGGGCGTGAGAGCCGCCAGGGAGGCTTCCGGGTCGGAGGTGCGACGCACATGTACGACGAGCGCGTGCTTCTTGTCCTCGACTACGGTGCCGGCGGGCGCGTCCTCAAGCAGCCGTGGCAGGGCGGCCCTGACCGCCGCGACCCCGGGCAGCGGCTCGGGGCTCGTGATCCGGTTGGTGACGCCGTCCCACCGTTGCAGCCCGTACTGGCCGAGGATGACCATCGACTCGAGCCCCGGCTGTTCAGTGAAGCGGGCGAGAGCGAGCAGGGCTTCGACCGGCCGCCCGGTGATGATGGTGACCGATCCGACCTGCTGGGCTATCCGCGCCAGCGCGGCCAGGGCGCCTGGCGCCGGAACGGCGTCCGATGGGCGGGCGACGATCGGTGCGAGCGTGCCGTCGTAGTCCAGGGAGATCAGCGCACGGCGCGGGTCGGTGAGTAGGGTCGCGAGCCCTGCGCCGCCAGCCAGCGTCCGCGGCGCTGTGGCGATCGGGCCAGAACCGGGCGTGGAAGTCATGAGGTCAGGTCCGTCACTTGTTCTCTCAGGGCCGCCAGCCAGGGCCGCGCGGCCGTTGGCGGTCAGGGCGCGGTTGGCGAAAAAGCCTTGGTTACGACGAGGATGAGCGGCTCGTCCGCGA